>NZ_JAXCMJ010000008.1:0-133113 GCF_038084995.1 Sphingomonas sp. 2378 | reverse complement strand
CCCCTCCCGCCTGCGGGAGGGGGCGTGCGCTGCGGCAAAAGGTGTTTCCATAAGCTAAGCCCACCCCCTTCCCCCCGCCCCCACGGCCCGCTACGCCTGTGCCATGATACGGCTCGGCTGGCTCATTCTGGGATGCGTGTTCGTCGCGCTCGGCGTGATCGGGGCGATCCTGCCGCTGATGCCGACGACCATCTTCCTGATCCTGGCGGCGGCCTGCTTCGCGCGGTCCTCGCCCCGGCTGGAGGCGTGGCTGCTCGACCATCCGCACTTCGGCCCGACCCTGCGGGCGTGGCGGCGGGACGGGGCGATCGGGGTCAGGGGCAAGACGATGGCGTGCGGCGGGATGGCGCTGGGCTATGGGCTGTTCTGGGCGACCGCCCGACCGCACTGGCCGCTCGCCTTATGCGTGGCGGTGCTGATGGGCGGATGCGCGGCCTTCGTCCTCAGCCGTCCGACCGCCCGCTACTGACCGGTTGCGCCCGATATACGAACCATATATGATCCATATATGGGTATCGTGAAAATAGACGACGAACTGCACGAGGAAGTGCGCCGCGCCAGCACCGTCATGTGCCGTTCGATCAACGCACAGGCCGAATTCTGGATGAAGATGGGGATGCTGGCGGAGGCGAACCCGACGCTGACCTTCCACCAGATCGTCCAGGCGCAGATGGCCGCCGCCGACGCCCCCCTGCCCCAGCCCCGGGTCGCCTGACATGGTCAAGACGGCGGAGGAACTGGCGCTGATGCGCGCGTCCGGGCGGCTGCTGGCGCAGGTGTTCGAGATGCTGGATGGGCTGACGCTGGAGGGCATGTCGACCCTGGCGGTCAACGACCTGGTCGAGCGCTATATCACTCACGACTTGGGCGCACGCCCCGCGAGCAAGGGGCAATATGGTTTCGCCTATGTGCTCAACAGCTCGATCAACCAGGTCGTCTGCCACGGCGTGCCGAGCGCGGACGAGGTGATCCGGAACGGGGATATCGTCAATCTGGACATCACTCTGGAGAAGAACGGCTTCATCACCGATTCCAGCAAGACCTATATCGTCGGCGACGCATCGACCGACGCAAGACGGCTGGTCCGCGTCACCCGCGAGGCTATGTGGAAGGGCATCAGACAGGTCCGCCCCGGCGCACGTCTCGGCGATATCGGCGCGGCGATCGAGAAGCACGCCAAGGCGAACGGATACTCGGTGGTCCGCGACTATTGCGGCCACGGCATCGGGCGCGAGATGCACGAGGCGCCCAATGTGCTGCATTTCGGGCGACCGGGGACGGGTGAAGTCCTTCGCGAAGGTATGACCTTCACCATCGAGCCGATGATCAACCAGGGTACGCGCAGGGTCTCGGCCTCGGAGGATGGCTGGACCGTGGTGACCGATGACGGGAAGCTGTCCGCCCAGTTCGAGCATACGGTGGCGGTGACGCGGAGCGGGGTGGACGTGCTGACGCTGAGGGCGGGGGAGATGGCTTAGGAGGACGTCATCCCAGCGGAGGCCGGGATTTTTCTCGGCTCGCATCCCGTCACCGGCAAAGGCTCCAGCCTGCGCTGGGACGACGGAGTCGGGGTGGATCACCCCTCGACCCGCAACCGATACCCCACGCCCAGTTCGTTCGCGATGACGCTGCCCACCGGCTGGGGCGCTTCCAGCTTCTGGCGCAGGTTGCGGACGACGATGCGTAAGTAATCGATGCGCGGGTCTTCGTCCCCGCCCCAGGCGGCGTCGATGATCCTGTCATGCGTCACCACCCGCCCGGGATGGCGAGCCAGGACTGCCAGCACGTCATATTCCTTGCGGGTCAGATGCTGTTCCTCACCCCCGCGCGTGACGACCCGCCGGTCGAGGTCGATGGCAAGGTCGCCCGTGCGCACGACCGAGGGCGCGGCCTCCGCCGCACGGGCATGGCGTAGCGCCACCCGCAGCCGGGCGAGCAGTTCCTCGCTGTCGAACGGCTTGGTGACATAATCGTCCGCCCCCAAGTCGAGCGCGGCCACCTTCTCCTCGGTCGCCTCGCGCGCCGAGACGACCAGCACCACCCGCTGGGGCCCGCGCAGCAGCGGGATCAGGCTCAGTCCGTCGCGGTCGGGCAGGCCCAGGTCGAGCAGCACCGCATCCGGGTGCTCCGCCGCCGCATGGGCCAGCGCCTCGCGCCCGTCGCGCGCCTCGACCACGCGGTGGCCGGCCTGTTCGAGCGTGTTGCGCAGCAGGCGGCGGATCGCGACTTCGTCGTCTACCACCAGGATCGTCGCAGGCATCAGGCCATTCCCTCCGGTGCGCCCTCGCGCATGATCAGGTCGCGCGGGAAGCAAAGGGTGAAGACCGCCCCCTCGCCATCCTCGCGATTGCCCGCCTCTACGCCCAGGCCCATGGCTTCGGCAAAGGCCTTGACGATGGCAAGACCAAGGCCGGTGCCGCCCGCCACCCGGTCGGAGCCTTCCAGCCGCCGGAACGTCTCGAACACCTCCGCCTCGCGACCCGGCGGCAGGCCGGGGCCATGGTCGAGGACCGACAGGCGCAACGTGCCGTGGCGGTGCCGCCCCTCAATCACGATCTCCGTCCCCGGATCGCCGTAACGCCCGGCATTGTCGAGCAGGTTGAGCAGGCAATGATGCAACAGCTGCGGATCGGCGCGGACCAGCGGCAGATCGGGCGGCACGTCGAGCCGCACCGAATGGCCCTCCAGCGCACGGCGGGCATCATGCGCCGCGCCGGTCACCGCGTCGCTGAGGTCGATCGCCTCGATCTTCAGCTTGAGCGCCCCCGCCTCGACGCGGGCCATGTCGAGCAGATTGGCGACGAAGCGGTTGAGCCGTGCCGCCTCGCCCTCGATAGTCGCGATCAGCTCGGGCGTCGCGCCCTGCCGCAATTGCGCCGCGGCCGCCATCACGGCGGTCAGCGGCGTGCGCAGGTCATGGCTGACCGAGGACAGCAGCGCGGCGCGTAAGCGATCGCGGGTGCGCACCGCATCCACGTCGCGCACCTCCGCCTCCAGCCGCAGCCGTTCGAGGATCAGCGCGGCCTGATCGATTAACCCGGTCAGCAGCGGCAGGCGGTCGGCACGGACCGGCTCGCCCCCCGCCTCGCGCGCCAGCCCCAATACGGCGAGCGTCCGGTTGCCTGCCTTCAGCGGCTGGAACAGCCATTCGGATGCGGCCAGCGTCGCCGATCCCTTGCCGGCGGGCGTCCCGGTGTCGAAGGCCCAGTGGGCGGCGGCCATCTCCATCGTCTCCAGCCGGTAATCGGGCTTGGTCGCCGCCTGTACCGCCAGTCCGGCGGGCGACGGGGTGAGCAGGACCGCCTGCACCTCGAACAGCCGGGCAATGTCTTCGCAGATCACCCGCGACGCCTCGGCCGGGTCGGCCAGACCGCTCAGGCGGTGGAGAAAGCCCGCCAGCGTCGCATTGTCGCGCGCGCTCGCCGCCGCCAGATCGGCCTGCGCGCGGACCCGCGAGGTCAGCTGACTGGTCGCGATGGCGACGCCCAGCAGGACGAAGATCGAGATGATATTCTCGGGATTGCTGACGCTCAGCGTGCCGACGGGCGGCAGGAAGAAGAAGTTGTAGGCCAGGCTCGACGCGATCCCGGCGAACAGCCCGGTGCGCAGACCGTACAGGCTCGCCGCCGCCATGACCGGCAGCAGATAGAGAAGCGCGACATTGCCCAAATTCAGGATATGGAACAGCGCACTCGCCAGCCCGGTGACGCCCGTGACCCCCGCCAGCGTCAGGGCATAGCCGATGGGCGATCCCCATTGCCCCCGCCGCTTGGTGCGCTCCCGCTCGACCGAGGCCTCGCCGACGGGCAGGACATGGACGGTGACGCCGGGCGTCTCGCGCACCAACCGGTCGACGACCGAGCCGTGGCGCAGCTCAAACCAGCGCGAGCGCTTGGCCTTGCCGACGACCAGCTGCGTGGCGCGCGCATCGGTCAGGAAGGCGCCGATGCCCTCGACCACGCTGGGCGCAGGAACGGTCGCGACCGCCGCGCCAAGCTGCGTGGCCAGCGTCATCGTCGCCGCCAGCCGCCGATGCTGCGCCTCCCCCAGGGTCGCAGTGCGCGGCGTGTCGATGAACAAGGCGGTCCAGGGGGCCCGCAGCGCATCGGCGGTACGCTTGGCGGCGCGGACCAGTTCGTCGGCGCCGGGCAATTCGCTGACTGCGACGACCAGCCGCTCGCCCGCCGCCCATTGGCCGCCTACGCCCAGCGACCGCACATGGTCGAGCATCTGCGCATCGACCGCCTGCGCCGCCCGCCTGAGCGCCAATTCGCGCAAGGCCGACAGGTTGGACTTGGAGAAGAAGTGCGACAGCGCCCGCGTCGCCTCTTGCGGCAGATAGACCTTGCCCGCCTTCAACCGCTCGATCAGCTCGTCGGGGGGGATGTCGACCACCTCGATCTCGGCGGCCTCCAGGATGCGGTCGGGCACCGTCTCGCGCACCCGGACGCGGGTGAAGCTGGCGACGACGTCGTTCAGGCTTTCGATATGCTGGATGTTGACGGTGGAATAGACGTCTATCCCCGCCGCCAGAAGCTCCTCGACATCCTGATAGCGTTTGGGATGGCGGCTGCCCGGCGCGTTGGTGTGGGCGAGTTCGTCAACCAGGGCGAGGCGGGGGGCGCGGGCAAGGACCGCGTCGATATCCATCTCGTGCAGCGTCCGCCCTTCATAGGGGACGGCGCGGCGGGGCATGAGCTCCTGCCCGCGCACCAGCGCCTCGGTCTCGACGCGGCCATGGGTTTCCACGACCGCCACGACCACATCGACACCGTCGCGACGGCGGGCGGCACCCTCGGACAGCATCTCGAACGTCTTGCCGACGCCGGGTGCTGCCCCCAGGAAGATTTTCAGGCGGCCGCGCCCCTCGCGCTCGGCGGCGCGCAGCAGGGCGTCGGGGTCGGGGCGCGGCTCGCCTGCCGTCATCGCTTGAGCGTTGCGTCCAGCGCGCGGTTGAGGGCGAGGACGTTGACATGGGGGTCGCCCAGCACCGAGTCCTCGGTCTTCGCGACGACCAAGGCGCGGACCTGCTCGACGCCCAGGCCACGGACGCGGGCGATGCGAGCCACCTGCGCCAGTGCCGCTTCGGGCGACAGATCGGGGTCGAGGCCCGAGCCGCTGGCGGTGACGAGGTCGGCTGGAACCGGCCCCTTCACGCCCTCGGCGCGACGCTTGGCGACATCGACCTTCACCCGGTCGGCCAGGGCCTGCGACGTCGGCCCCAGGTTCGAGCCCGACGAGGCCAGCCCGTCATAGCCCTTGCCCGCCGCCGAGGGACGCGTCTGGAAATAGCGGTCGCTGACGAAGGCCTGTCCGACGACCTCGGATCCGATCACCCGGCCGCCGACGTGCACCAAACTGCCATTCGCCTGATGCGGGAAGATCGCCTGTCCGATGCGGGTCATGGCCAGAGGATAGGCGATGCCGAGGAGAGCCGCGAACAGGATCGTCATCACGATCGCGGGCCGCAAGGCGGAAGTGAAATCCTTACCCATGATGTGAACTCCTTATGCGAGGCCGAGGCCACCGACCACAAGGTCGATGATCTTGATACCGACGAACGGCGCGATCAAGCCGCCCAGGCCATAGACGGCGAGGTTGCGGGCGAGCAGCGGCCCCGCCCCCATCGGCTTGTAGGCCACCCCCTTCAGCGCCAGCGGCACGAGCAGCGGGATGATGAGCGCGTTGAAGATGATCGCGCTCAGGATCGCCGATTGCGGCGTCGCCAGACCCATGACGTTCAGCACGCCGAGGCCCGGATAGAGCGCCACGAACATCGCCGGGATGATCGCGAAATATTTCGCCACGTCATTGGCGACCGAGAAGGTCGTCAGCGCCCCGCGCGTCATCAGCAACTGCTTGCCGAGGCCGACGACCTCGATCAGCTTGGTCGGATCGCTGTCCAGATCGACCATGTTGCCCGCCTCGCGCGCGGCCTGGGTGCCGGTGTTCATCGCGACGCCGACATCGGCCTGCGCCAGCGCGGGCGCGTCGTTGGTGCCGTCACCGCACATCGCGACCAGCTTGCCGCCCTGCTGTTCCTTGCGGATCAGCGCCAGCTTGTCCTCCGGCGTGGCTTGCGCGAGGAAGTCGTCCACGCCCGCCTCGGCGGCGATGGCGGCGGCGGTCAGCGGGTTGTCGCCGGTGATCATCACCGTGCGGATGCCCATGCGGCGAAGCTCGCCGAAGCGTTCGCGGATGCCCGCCTTGACCACGTCCTTCAGGAAGATGGCGCCGAGCAACCGGCCATTTTCCGCCACCGCCAGCGGGGTGCCGCCAGCGCGCGCGATCTCGTCGGTGATGCGGCGCAACTGCGTTGCCGCCGCCGTCTCGCCCACGCCGGGATGCGCGCGCAGGATCGAGTCGACCGCGCCCTTCTGGATCAACCGGTCGCCGATCCTCACGCCCGAGATGCGGGTCTGGGCGGTGAAGGGAATGATCTCGGCGTTCGCGGGCAGGCTGGCGATCGAGACCTTGAACTGCTCGCGCGCCAGCACGACGATCGAGCGGCCTTCGGGCGTTTCGTCGGCCAGGCTGGCCATCAGCGCCGCCTCGGCCAGCGCATCGACATCCGAGCCACCGACGGCGCGGAATTCGCTCGCCTGACGGTCACCGATGGTGATGGTGCCCGTCTTGTCGAGCAGCAGCACGTCGACGTCACCCGCCGCCTCGACCGCACGGCCCGACTTGGCGAGCACGTTGAACCGGACCAGACGGTCCATGCCCGCGATGCCGATCGCCGACAGGAGTGCCGCGATGGTCGTCGGGATCAGGGTGATGAGCAGCGCCGCCAGGATCGCCACCGGGATGCTGCCACCAGCGAAGGAGGCGAAGCCCGGAATGGTGCCGACCGCGATCAGGAAGATGATGGTCAGGCCGACGAGCAGGATGGTGAGCGCCACCTCGTTCGGGGTCTTCTGACGCTCGGCGCCCTCGACCAGCGCGATCATGCGGTCGAGGAAGCCCTGGCCCGGATTGACGGTGACGCGCACCCGGATCTCGTCCGAGATGACGCGCGTGCCCGCCGTCACCGCCGAACGGTCGCCGCCCGCCTCGCGGATGACCGGCGCGCTCTCGCCGGTGATCGCGGCTTCGTTGACGCTGGCCACACCGGCGACGACTTCGCCGTCCGAGGGGATCAGGTCGCCGGTCTCGACCAGCACCACGTCGCCGATCTTCAGCGCGCTGGCGGGGACATTCTCCCACTCCTGGCCAGCGCCCTTCAACCGCTTGGCGGTCAGCTCGGCCTTGGCGGCGCGCAAGCTGGCCGCCTGTGCCTTGCCACGGCCCTCGGCCAGCGCCTCGGCAAAGGTGCCGAACAGCACGGTCAGCCACAGCCAGACGACCAGTTGCAGCTTGAAACCGGTGGTCAGCCCGTCATGCCCGACGACGAGCAGGACGGTCAGAAGTGCTGCGACCACGGCGGTCACGAACATCACCGGATTGCGGATCAGCTCGCGCGGATTGAGTTTGACGAACGACGCCTTGATCGCCGGGAGCACCAGCTCGGCGGTGAACAGGCTCTTGGTGGGGGAATGGGCCATGACAGGCGCTCCCGATCAGAAGAGTTGACCGCGGATCATCGCGAGATGATCGGCGATGGGACCAAGGGCGAGGCTCGGCAGGAAGGTCAGGCCGCCCAGCACCAGCACGATGCCGACGAGCAGACCGACCCACAGCACGCCCGTGGTCGGGAAGGAACCGGCCGAGGCCGGGACATGCTTCTTCGCCGCGAGGCTGCCTGCAATGGCGAGCATCGGCACGATGATGAAGAAGCGGCCCACCCACATGGCCACGCCCAGCAGCCCGTCATACCAGGAGGTCGAGGCGGTCAGGCCCGCAAAGGCCGATCCGTTGTTCGCGACCGCGCTGGTGAAGGCATAGAGAATCTCGCCAAAGCCATGCGGCCCCTTGTTGAGCGGCCCCGCCAGCCCCTGCCCCGTGACGCAGGACAAGGCGGTCATCCCCAGAATGAACAGCGGCAGGACGGCGATGGCGAGGACGGCCAGCTTGACCTCGCGGGCTTCAATCTTCTTGCCGACATATTCGGGCGTACGACCGACCATGAGGCCAGCGACGAACACCGCCAGGATGGCGAACAGCAGGAAGCCATAGATGCCCGCACCCACGCCGCCGATCACGACCTCGCCCAGTTGCATGTTGAACAGCGGGATCAGGCCGCCCAGCGCGGTGAAGCTGTCATGCATCGCATTGACCGCGCCGCACGACGCCGCCGTGGTGACGGCCGCGAACAGGGCCGAGGCGGCGATGCCGAAGCGCACTTCCTTGCCCTCCATATTGCCGCCCGCCACGCCCAGCTGGTGCAGCACGGGGTTGCCCGCCGCCTCCGCCCAGTAACAGACGGCCACGCCGCCCAGGAACAGCAGGATCATCGCGGACAGGATCGCCCAGCCCTGACGCGTGTTGCCGACCGCCTTGCCGAAGCACCAGGTCAGGCCGAAGCCGATCATGAAGATCGACAGCATCTGGACGAAGTTGGTCAGCGCGGTCGGGTTCTCGAACGGGTGCGCGCTGTTGGCGTTGAAGAAACCCCCGCCATTGGTGCCGAGCATCTTGATCGCTTCCTGGCTGGCCACTGGACCCAGCAGGATCGACTGGCGCACGCCCTCCAGCGTGTCGACGCTGACGACACCGGCCATGGTCTGCGGCACGCCGCTGGCGATCAGGAAAACGGTGTAGACGACGCAGAGCGGCAGCAGCAGATACAGGGTGATGCGCGTCACATCGGCCCAGAAATTGCCGAGATTCTTCGTCTCGCGCCCCGCAAAACCCCGGAACAGCGCGAAGGCCAGCGCGATGCCGGTCGCCGCCGACAGGAAGTTGTGGATGGTCAGGCCGAGCATCTGCGACAGGTTCGACATGGTCGACTCGCCGCCATAGCTTTGCCAGTTGGTGTTGGTGGTGAAGCTGATCGCGGTGTTGAACGCCAGATGCGGGGTCAGCCCGGCCAGCCCCTGCGGATTGCCCGGCAGGTAATATTGCAGGCGCAGCACCGCATAGGTGAAGACCATCAACGCGACGTTGAAGATCAGCATGTGCAGCGCATAGCGGCGCCAACCCTGCTGCGCTTGCGGATCGATGCCCGACAGCGTGTAGAAGCCGCGCTCGACCGGGCCAAGCACGACATGAAGGGGTGTGCGCCGCCCCTCGTACAGCGCGAACAGCCACGCGCCGACCGGCTTGGTCAGCGCGAGCAGGATCGCGACGAAGCCCAGGATCAGGGCCCATCCTTGAAGCGTCATGATGCCGCCCCCTTAGAAGCGTTCGGGGCGGATCAGCACCGCCACCAGATAGACGAGAAGGCCAAGCGCGGTCAGCGCCGCCAGCCAGAGGTCGAGGGTCATGGTCTCAGCCCCCTCACGCGTGGTCGCAGAGCCGGGCATAGGCGAGCGTCGCCGCCACCAGCCCGGCCATGACCAACAGCCAGATCAGATCGTCCATGTACGATGCTCCTCAGAAACCGGCGGTAAGGGAGACGAGCAGCGTGCTGCCCGCGATATTGCCGGTGCCGTCCTGCCCCTTGCTGAAGCTCGGCCGCAGATAGGCGGCCTTGCGGTCGGAAATGCTGGTGTCGACCCAAGCGACGCCCAGCGTCAGATTGTGCCACGTCGTGTCCGCACCCAGCGACCAGTCCCAATAGTCGCCGGTCGGCGTCGGGGCGGTGGCGTTGGGGCCGAGGCCGTCCATGCCCCAGCTATGGCCGATATGCGCCTTGGCGGTGAACGGCGTGCCGTGGATCGCCGCCGCGCCGTCGCCCCAGAGGTAGAGGTTGTCGCTCTTTGCGCCGGGATGGTCATAGACACCGGCGGCGGCGCTGGCGCCGTTATCGTACCACTTGCCGATCGCCTGCTGCTTCGGCGCATAGGCCGCGCCTGCGGTCAGCGAGACCGGGCCGGTGGTACCCGACAGCTTCACATAGGGTTCGGCATAGTCGGTCTTGTTGGCGCCGCCCGGATACATGTACCAGGTCAACCCGACGTCCAGCGTGCCGGTCGGGCTGATTTTCGTCTTGTACCCGCCGATCAGGTCCAGCTCCATGTTCGCGCCGCCGAAGGTCCCCCACCCGGCGAGGTTCGATCCCCAGACGCCGACATAGGCACCGCTCTCGTGCGCCACGGTCAGGCCCGCCTGCACCGCCATATGCTCGTCCGACTGCGAGATGCCGCGCAGGCGATAGTCCGATGCGATGGCGGCTGACCCACTGACCGTCATGGGCGGCGGCGGCGCGGTTTCGGCGGCGCTCTGGGCCTGGACGGCGGCGGGAAACACGAACAGCGCCGTGGCGGCGCCCAACATCATGGTCTTCATATATGCCCCTATGGACAGGCCGCCACGATGGAATGGGCGACCTCCAGGGCCGAGCAATTAGGCCCGAGGGGCGTAGCAATTCGAGAGCGATCCCCCGGTTTCGCATATAGACGACGTATAGCGACGCACACATTCCTCCCCTGCAAGGGGAGGGGGACCAGCGAAGCTGGTGGAGGGGGACTTCCTCACAGGACGTCGCTTGCGGCACGCCCCCTCCACCACCGCTTCGCGGCGGTCCTCCTCCCCGTGCCGGGGAGGATTTAAGGCGTCACCAAAACGTCAACCAGATCGGCCATGGCGCACCGATGGTCACTTTCTCCCGCCGCTCGTTATTGTCCGCTGGTGCCGCGCTTGCCGGTTCCGCCGCCCTGCCCCCCGCCATCGCCCGCGCCGCGGCGATTGCGCCCGACCGGCGGACTGGCACGATCCGCGACATCGCGCATGTCGTCATCCTGATGCAGGAAAATCGCGGCTTCGATCATTATTTCGGCACGTTGCGCGGCGTGCGCGGCTTCGGCGACCGCTTCCCGATTCCGGTCGCGTCTTCCGACGGAGCGCCCCGCACCGTCTGGCAACAACTCGACCGCACCGCGCCCGGCGGGCCGCGCATCGTCTCCCCCTTCCGCCTGGACACCCGTGCCCATTTCGACCTGATGCGGATGGAGGGCACGCCGCACACCTGGCCCGATGCGCAAGCCGCCTGGGACGAAGGCCGCATGGCGCACTGGCCCGAGGCCAAGAAGCAGCGCGCGATGGGCCATTATGCTCGCGCCGACCTGCCCTTCCAGTTCGCGCTGGCGGAGGCGTTCACGATCTGCGACGCCTATCACTGCGCGATCCAGACGGGGACCAACACCAACCGGCTGTTCCTGTGGACCGGCACCAACGATCCTTCCGGCCGGGCGGGCGGCCCGGCCATCGGCAACTCGCATGACAGCTTCGCCGAGGATGGTGGCGCGGTCGATCCCTATCGCTGGACCACCACGCCCGAGCGGATGCAGGCGGCGGGGATCGACTGGCGCCTCTATCAGGACATGGCGGACAATTTCACCGACAACCCGCTGGTCGGCTTCGCGGCCTATCGCAAGGCGCATCATGGGCGCGGCGACCCGGCGCTGAAGGACCGGGCGCTGACCACGCGCGGGCTGGACATGCTGAAGGCCGATGTGCTGGCCGGGCGGTTGCCGCAGGTTTCCTATGTCATCGCCACCGCCGCCGGATCGGAACACCCCAATCCCTCCAGCCCGGCCCAAGGCGCGGCCTATACCGCCGAGCTGCTCGACGCACTGACCGCCGATCCGAAGGTCTGGGCGCGTACCGCGCTGTTCGTGATGTTCGACGAGAATGACGGCTTTTTCGACCACATGCCCCCGCCCGCCCCGCCCTCGCGGGGTGCGGACGGCAAGCCGCTGGGCGGATCGACGATCGAGCTGGCGGGCGAATATCATGATGTGCCCTCGGTCGGTGACGCGAATCTCGACCAGCCCGATTTTCGCGGCCGCCCTTATGGCCTGGGCCCGCGCGTGCCCATGTATGTCGTCTCGCCCTGGAGCCGGGGCGGCTGGGTCAATTCGCAGGTCTTCGACCATACCAGCGTCATCCGCTTTCTGGAGACACGGTTCGGCTTTCACGAGCCCAATATCTCACCCTGGCGGCGTGCGGTGTGCGGCGACCTGACCAGCGCGTTCGACTTCGCCGCGAAGGACGAGGCCGCACCCGCCTTGCCCGATCCACGCGACGACGCGGCCCGCGCCGCCGCGATCAAGGGACAGGTCAGCCCGCAGGCCCCGACCGCGACCGGCGCGCCCGCGCAGGAACCCGGCATCCGCCGCGCCCGCCCCCTGCCCTACCGGCTGGAGGTCACGCAGATCGCCGAGCCGAACGGCATCCGCCTGCGCTTCCAGGCGGAGGGCGCGGGGGCGGTGTTCCATGTCTATGACCGCCACGCCCTGGACCGGGTGCCGCGCCGCTATAGCCTGGCGGCCGGAACCGTGACCGAGGATGTCTGGCCGTCCGATCCGGCGACCGGCCATGACCTGTGGGTGCTGGGGCCCAACGGCTTTCACCGCCATTTCGCCGCCGGCAGGCCCGCACCACTGATCGCGGCCATGGTCGATGATCGTGGGCTGTCGCTGATCCTGCCGTCCGACATGACCGACCTGTCGGTCGTGCGGCTCGAACCGGGCAAGGCCGCCCCCGCCCCCAAGCCGCTCCAGCCCGGCCGCCATCGCTGGTCGCTGGACGAGGCTCTTGGCTGGTATGACGTCACCCTGACCCGCGCGAGCGATCCGCTCTATCGGCTACGGCTCGCCGGACGGTACGACCGACCGGGTCGGGCGACGGTCAGCGATCCGTTCCGGGCCTGACCGCATTCCCCCTTCCCCACGTGCCAGCGCAGCGATAGGGTAGCGTTCACACAAATCAATTGGCTTATTGGGGGACGGATATGCGGGGCAATGCGCGCGCGATGGCGCTGGGCGGTCGGTGGACTTTGGCCGCATCGGCCCTGCTGGCCAGCACCGCTCCCCTCGCCCTGTCCGCCGATCCGTTGGCGACCGTCGAGCGCAACGGCGCGCTCGTCTCGGTCGAGCCTTACGGCCCCGGCATCGTCCGCGTCACCATCGCCACCGACCGGGCCGAGGCGGAAGCCAAGCCCGGCTATGGCCTGACCGCAAAGAGCGACGCCAGCGGCTGGTCCCACCGCGCCGATACGACCGGCGACATCTTCGCCTCGCCCGGCCTGACCGTGACGGTCGCTGCCCAGCCCTGGCCCAAGCCGCCCAGTCAGATGGAACGCTATTTTGCGCCGTCCCTCCCATCCGTGTCGATCGATTTCGCGGGCGCGGACGGCAAGGCGCTGACCCGGATGACCGGGTGGGAAATGGCACCGCACACCGTGTCGGGCGAAAAGACCTTCCGCGCCGGTGCCAGCTTCGCCGACACGCTCGACACCCATTATTACGGGCTGGGCCAGTTTCAGGACGGTGTGCTCGACCTGCGGGGTCGCACCATCGACTGCCGCCACGATTACGACCGGCCGGGCGGCGAGTCGGTGTGCGTGCCCTTCATGGTGACGGACAAGGGCTATGCGATCCTGTGGGACAATCCGTCCGCGACGACCGTCTCGCCCGGCCTGATGAACGCCACCAAGTTCGCCTCCAATGTCGGCGAGCGCGTGTCCTTCTTCGTGATCTCAGGCAAGACGACGGACGAACTCTATGCCGGTTACGCCCGCCTGACCGGCGCGACACCGCTGCCGCCCAAGGCCGCGTTCGGCCTGATCCAGAGCAAGGCCCGCTACGAGACGCAAGGGCAGCTGACCGAGATCGCCGATGGCTATCGCAAACGCGGCCTGCCGCTCGACGTCATGGTGCTCGACTGGTTCTACTGGACCCGGATGGGGCAGCTCGACATCGACCGCACCGCCTTTCCCGACCCGAGCGGCATGAACGCGCATTTGAAGTCGATGGGCATGCGCAGCATCATCAGCATCTGGCCGCGCTTCGAGCGGGAGAGCCGCTGGTTCGATACGCTGGCGGCCAAGGGCTGGCTGATGAAGGACAAGGACGGCCATCCGGTCGACGGCCTGCCGATCCGCTCCGACCGCGCGGGCGCGCTGATCGACAGCACCAATCCAGAGGCGCGCCAATGGTTCTGGGGCAAGATCCGCGACAATATCTTTAGCCAAGGCTTCGACTATGCGTGGCTGGACGAAACCGAGCCCGATCTGGTGCCGGAGGGGCATTTCTTCTCCATCGGGTCGGGCGATCGCTATCGCAACGTCTATCCGCTGCTCCACACCTCCAGCGTCGCCGAGGGATCGGCCCGCGACCGGCCGGACATGCGCAACATGATCCTGTGTCGCGCCGCCTATCTGGGGACGCAGGCCAATGGCTGCCTGTTCTGGTCTTCGGACGTGCAGTCCAATTGGGAGGCGCTGAGGCGTCAGGTGCCCGCTGGCCTTGGCATGACGGCCAGCGGCATCGCCTATTGGTCGAGCGACACGGGCGGCTGGCAATGGCCGAACGGGCCGGAGGCGCAAGCCCCGGTGCTGGTCGACCCGGCCGGCGCGACCGCAATGGCACCGTCCTACCGCGATTACCCGGAACTCTTCGTCCGCTGGTTCCAGTATAATGCCTTCACGCCGACGCTGCGCATCCATGGTCAGCGTCCGGGCACCGCCTTGTGGGACTATGGCACCGCCGCCGAGCCCATTTTGGCGAGCGCGCTGCGGCTGCGTTATGCGCTGATGCCCTATCTCTATGCACTGGGGCGGCAGACCAGCCAGACCGGCGCACCGTTCATGCGCGCGCTGTTCATGGACTTCCCCAATGATCCGGTCGTGAAGACGCTGGGCGATGAATATATGTTCGGGCCCGCCTTCCTGGTTGCGCCGGTGACCGAACAGGGCCAGACGGCGCGCCGCGTCTACCTGCCGTCTGGCGCGGACTGGTATGACTGGTGGACCGACAAGCGCTACACCGGCGGCCAGTGGATCGAGGCCGCCGCGCCGATCGACCATATCCCGCTGTTCGTGCGGGCGGGCTCGATCGTCCCGATGGGCGTCCAAGTGCCGAGCACCGCGACCGCGCAAAGCCTGGAGAGCATCCGCGTCTATCCGGGCCGTGACGCCACCTTCACCCTGTATGACGATGACGGCACCACCAACGCCTATCGCAAGACCGGCGGGCGTAGCGCCACGCTGCGCTGGGACGACCAGACGCGCCGCCTGACCGCGAGCGGGCGGCTGCCGACCGGGCAGGCCGCCGAGCCGCTCGTCAAGATCGTCGGCCAGTAGGACGGAAGCCCGTCAAATCCCGCTTGGCAGTCATGATGGGAGCGTTACAATCGATTCGACGGACCGGGTAATCCGGCCGAGAGGAGGGAGAGGGATCATGATCGGATCGATGGCGATGCTTGTCGTGGCGGCCGCGGCGAGCCCGCAGGCCGCACCGGCGGCAGCCCCCGGCACGGCGACGCAATCCAGCATCTTCGACAAGGCGATCAACGCGCCCGGCATCGGCTGGACCCTGTACGGTCCCAACCAGAGCGCCAGGCAAGTTCCCGCCGCCGACGTGCCCGGTGGCAATGCGGTTCAGATCAAGGTGGCCAAGGCCGGAGCCAATCCCTGGGACAGCGGCGCGACCTATCCGACGATCAAGCCGATCGCGGCGGGCGATACGTTGATGGTCATGGTCTATCTCCGCGCGCCGAACGCCGCCGAGGGCTCGACGGTGACGATCCCGGTCGGCATGGGCGGATCGGAGCCGCCTTACACCCCCATCGCCAGCGAACAGGTTCAGCTGGGCTCCGCCTGGAAACGCTATTTCGTGACGGGCGTGGCGGCGCAGGGCTATGCGGCGGGCAAGGCTAATATCTCGGTGCAACTCGCCGGCGCCAAGCAGGTGATCGAAGTCGGCCCGGCCTTCCTGCTGGACCTGGGTCCGAATTTCGACCGGTCCAAGCTGCCGCATAATTGATGCTCCGGGCGGCTGGGGCGGCGTCCGGTCGCCCTGGCCAACCGCTCCCCCACACTCCGTTCGCACTGAGCGAAGTCGAAGTGCACGGGAACGCGCCTGCCGAAAGCATAGGGCGTGGCCTTCGACTCCGCCCAGGCTGAACGGAAGTGGAGCTTCAGCCTGACATGAAGAAAGACCGCCCGCCTCCCCTTGGAGAAACGGGCGGTCGCAGGTCAGGCTTGCGGCCGGGACCCGAAGGCCCCGACCGGCTCGCCCGGATCAGAAGGTGCCGCGAAGCGCGAACGAGAAGCGGCGGTCGTTGACGA
Organism: Sphingomonas sp. 2378; assembly: GCF_038084995.1. NCBI lineage: Bacteria > Pseudomonadati > Pseudomonadota > Alphaproteobacteria > Sphingomonadales > Sphingomonadaceae > Sphingomonas > Sphingomonas sp. 2378. The sequence continues at coordinate 116,999 of NZ_JAXCMJ010000008.1, read as the reverse complement.
TGTAGGAGCGCGGGGCGGTGGCGGTCGAACCGCTGATATAGGCCTGCTCGGTCTTGATGACCTGATTGGCCAGGTTCACGCCCTGCACGCCGATCTTCAGATACTTGTTGATATTGATGAACGCCGAAGCGTCCAACTGCCCGCCCGCATCCTGATAGATGGAGGTGTAGGGGAAGATCACGTCCGCCGGGGTCAGCAGATACTTGGACCGCCAGTTATACGCCGCACGCAGCGAGACCGGACCCTTTTCGTAGAACAGCGCCGCGTTCACCGTGTGCTTCGACAGACCCTCGAGCGGGATGTTGCCCGGCTTGATGTTCGAGGTGTTGGCGGGCGCGCCGCCGTTCAGGAACGAGTTGGGCAGGCCCGAGCTGTCGATATAGGTGTAGCTGCCACTGGCGCCGAAGCCGCTGAGCAGACCCGGCAGGAAGTCGAAGGTCTGCTGATAGGCGGCCTCGAAGCCCTTGATCTTGCCGGTGCCCTCATAGTTGGCGGGACCACGCACCAGCACCGACTGCGTCACACCGTTGCTGGTGATCGTGCGGTTGGTCAGCGACTGGTAGAAGAAGTCCTTCACCGACTTGTAGAAGACGTCCACCGACAACTGACCCACGCGGGCGAAATACCATTCGACCGTCGCGTCGAACTGCCAAGCGGTCGCGGGCTTGAGGTAGGGATTGCCTGCCGTCGCCGTGATCTGGCCGCTATTGGCGTCGAAACCAAGCTGCAGGAAGTTGCGGATATTTGCAGAATCCGGACGCGTCATGACCTTCGACGCCGCCAGACGCAGCACCACGTCACGGCCGATGCCGAACTTCAAATTCGCACTCGGTAGCCAGTAGTGATATTGCTGGCGTGCCGTGTCCAGGGCAGTGATACCGGTCGAGAATTGCTGAATGGCGTTATAGGCCGCTTCGCCCAGACGACAGATGCCGGTCGGCGTAGTCGACGTGTTGGACAGACAGCGGACGGCATAGGTGCCGTTCGTCTGGGTCTGCTCTTGCGTCGGTGCACCGATCGAACCCGATGAGGTCACGTCGGTCAAGACGTAGCGAACGCCGATATTGCCGCTCATCCGGACGTTGCCGAACAAGTTGCCCGGCGTCGCGAAGTTCACCTGCGCATAGGCGTTCTTGTCCTGCTGCGCCACATTCTGAATTTCAGACGGCAGATAGGGCGTGCCCGCGACGACGCCGCTCCGTTCGGCAAGCGGTGCCCACGTCCCTGCCCCCGAACCATTGGCCGTCTGCCACAACTGGCCGATCGACTTAAAATAGGCAGCCGACTGTTCATAGCCGCCAGTCATATCGCCGGTATAGTAATAGGCGCCCGGCGGCGGGCTGACAGCCCCCCGGAAGAAGTTCGGGAAGCTGTAGAATTCGGTCTGGCCTGGGGCCTGAGCGAAGGAAACCGGGTTGTTGCCCGACCACACTTCGGAGAGCGCGCCCCAATTGTACGTTGTATAGCGGACTTCGGACGCGCGATCGGCATAGCGTGCGCCGAACTTGGCATGGGTTAGGAAGCTACCTTCGTCGAATTTATAGTCGACATCGGCCTTGAACGCATATTCGCGCCCCTTGCTCTCTTCCAGATGGTCCATCGCCGCGCGCCAGAACTGAACGTTGCGATTGGCGAAGTATTGCGCGTCCGTTTGGCCCGCTAGATCGGGGCTAATGACGCCACCGTTCGAGATCAGCGTCGTTGGCTTGTGCGGGATCACCGTCGGCAGATTGCCCGAAATGTCGAGTTCGGAGTCCGCAAAGGTGGAGCCGAAGACGCGCAGGTCTGTGCTCGTCTTCTTGGCGCGAGTATAGTCGCCATCCAGATTGACTGACCAATGATCGTCCAACTGCGTCTTGAGGTTCAGGCCGAAGTCGCTGACGGTATTCTCGTCCCGCGTCATACCACGCGCCAGCGACTGCTGCGTGCCGCCGCTGGGCACGAAACAAGTGGCTGGATTGGCCGTCGGTCCGGGGTTGTTGCAGGCGGCGCGGCGGCCGTTGCCGGGAGCGGTGATATAGCCGGACTGGAATAGTCCGCTATTATCGAACACATAATTCTTTGTTGTGGCCACAGGACATTGGGCACGAACGGTGCCCGCTGCGCTATTATCATTCGGTGGGCCGTTGTCGTTCGGCTGGCAGCCGATCGGATAGGTGTTGTATTCGGCGAGATCCGGCGCGGTTTCGAAGGTCCGCTCGGCCGTATCGTTGATTGTGTGGGTCCGCAGATACTGCGCCGTCAGCACGGTACGTTCGTCAGTGCTTTGCCACTGACCCGCCAGCGCCACGCCATCGCGCTTGCGATCGAACTCTTGCGTGCGGAACTGGCCGCCAATCGGGGCATAACGCAGCGCCGCCGGATCGAGGAAGCCGTCCGCCCCTGAGGTCCCATTCGCACCGCAAGCCGATCCCACACCCGGTAAGGTTGTAGCGTCGGCGGTGCCTGGCAATGGATTACGGCAAGCAGCCGTATCCGTGGAGTTCGCCGCCAAAGCACGCATATTATCACGAGTCTGGAAATTGGTGACCTGGACGCTGTCCGCGCGGCTGCGGACGCGCGAATAGGAGATGTTGCCGAGCAGGCCGAAGCGACCGATGCCGGTATCCCAGGTGTCGCTGAGCAACAGCGAGCCGGTCGGCGACCACTTCTTCTTGAAGTCGCCGTAATTGGCCTCCGCCGTGAAGCCCGCATGGAAACCCTTGTTGTCGAAGGGCTTGCGGGTGTTCAGGTTGACTGTACCGGCCAGACCGCCCTCGATCAGTTCGGCGGTGGCGTTCTTGTACACCTCGACCGAGCCGAGCAGTTCGGCGGGGACGTCGGAGAAGTTGATCGCCTGACCGCCGATACCGGCGGAGAAGGTGTCGCGGCCGTTGAATTCCGAACGCACGAAGGTCAGGCCGCGCACCGCGACGCCCGAACCTTCGACCGAGAAGTGGTCGGGATCGTTGGCGGCGGCGAAGCGGCTGATCGACACGCCGGGCACGCGCTGGAGCGCTTCGGTCACCGAACGGTCGGGCAGCGCGCCGATGTCGGACGCGGTGATCGCGTCGACGACGGTGTCGGAGTTGCGCTTGATCGTCTGCGCATTCGCCAGGCTCTGGCGGATGCCGGTGACGACGACTTCCTTCTCGTTGCCGACATCATCGCCCGCGGGCGGTTGCGAGCCGGGGGCCTCGACGCTGGCGCTGGTGCGCGGGGTGGACGAACCGGCCGTGCCCTGGCCCGCGACCGCACCGGTGGGCGAGGTGGCGCTCTGGTCCGAATTGGTCGTCGTCTGCTGGTCGGCGGTCTGCGCCATGGCGGGCGTGCTGAGCACCGCGATGCACAGGGCACCCGCGGACGCACCGATCATGAGCTGATGGAAACGATTGGCAGTGACAGTGAGAGGCGCAACGCTGCGCATATGGTCATCCCCCCCTTTTTTGCGCGCCCCTTTGGCGTCGCCCGTTAGGTCGAGATCATGCCTATCAACATGATCTTCGGACTCGTGATTGCGCTACCAGCAACATTTCGACAAGATGCTTAACTTATAAACGTCCGATCCGGTCGGAGGTGCGACATTCCTGCAACGCTTCCCTCTTGGTGGATTGCGGCGACAGGCAAGGCGCGGCATGAATTGACGAAACGGCCCGGTCTTTCACGGGTCAGGAGGGGGAGCGAAGGGTGACGCAGGAACGGGTGCGGGTCGTCATCGTGGGCGGCGGCACGGCCGGTTGGATGGCGGGCGCCGCTCTGGCGCGTCTCCTTTCGGGACAGTGCACCGTCCGACTGATCGAGTCGGAGGCGATCGGCGTCGTGGGGGTCGGCGAGGCCACCCTGCCCCATATTCGCGCCTTCAACGAACGGCTTGGCATTCCCGAGGCCGAGTTCATGGCGCGCACCCGGGCGACCTTCAAGCTGGGAATCGAGTTTCGCGACTGGGGCCGGATCGGGGACAGCTATATCCATCCGTTCGGGACGTTCGGGCGGGGCGGCGGCGCGATCGACTTCCATCATTATTGGACGCGGCTGGCACGCGAGGGGCATGAGCTGCCGCCGCTGGACGCGCTATCCTATGCCTGCACCCTCGCACGCGAAGCGCGGTTCGATCATCCGGTTCGCGATGCGGGAACGCTACCGTCGACCTTCGGCTATGCCTATCAATTCGATGCGCTGCTCTTCGCCCCCTATCTGCGCGGGCTGGCCGAGGAAGCGGGCGCGATGCGGACCGAGGGGATGGTCATCGATGTCGAGCGGGACGGCGAAACCGGCCTGGTCCGTGCGGTCGTCCTGGCGGATGGCGAGCGGGTCGAGGGCGACCTGTTCATCGACTGCTCGGGCTTTCGCTCGCTGCTGCTCGGCCAGACGCTGGAAGAGCCGTTCGAGGACTGGTCGAAATGGCTGCCGACCGACCGGGCCGTGGCGATGCCGTGCCGGACCGAGACCGCCGTCACCCCCTATACCAGCGCGATCGCCATGCCCGCCGGATGGCGCTGGCGCATCCCGCTCCAGCATCGGACCGGCAACGGCTATGTCTATGCCAGCGACTTCATCGCCGATGCCGACGCCGCCCGTGCGCTGGAGGCGGCGGTGGAGGGCGAGAAGCTGGCCGAGCCGCGCCTGCTGCGCTTCAAGGCGGGGCGGCGGCGGCGAAGCTGGGTCGGCAATTGCGTCGCGATCGGGCTGGCCAGCGGGTTCCTCGAACCGCTCGAATCGACCAGCATCTATCTGGTGCAGCAGGCGATCACCGCGCTGATCGAGCTGTTCCCGGACAAGCGGGCCGGCGCCTCCGACCGCGACGAGTTCAACCGGATCATCGATCTGGAATATGACCGAATCCGCGACTTCCTGATCCTCCATTATCACGCGACGACGCGCGACGATTCCCCCTTCTGGAATTACGTCCGGACGATGGAGATACCCGACAGCCTCGGCGAAAAGCTGGACCTGTGGCGCAGGCGGGCGCGGGTCGTGAAATATCGCGAGGGCGTCTTCCTGGATGCGAGCTGGATCGCGGTCTATCTGGGCCAGGGCATCGTGCCCGAAGGGTGGGACCCGCGCGCCGATGTCGCGGGCACGCCCGAACTGCTGCGGGCGGTCGGCGATCTGCGGTCCGAAATCGCCAGCGAAGTCGCCACGCGCCCCGATCATCGCGGCTTTCTGGAACGCTATTGCCCGATGGTCGACGCGGCATGACCGGCGCGGGACCCATCCGGGACGTGCTGGTCGTCGGTGGCGGCCTCACCGCGTGGTGCGCCGCCGCCGCGCTGAAGCGTCGGGCGCCGTTTCTCGGCGTGACCCTGCTGGCGACACCGCCTGCGAGGGACGCGCTGGCGGATCGGATCGCCTGTACCCTGCCCTCCCTGCCGGGGTTTCAGGCCGATCTGGGCATCGGCGTGGATGACGGCGTCACGCGGACGGGAGCGGGCTATCGGCTGGGCACGCGTTTCATCGGATGGGCGGAGGGGCTGCCCGATTATGTCCATGCCTATGGCCCCTATGGCCATGCCATCGGTCCGGCGGCGTTCCATCTCCATTGGGTTCGCGCGGCGCATGACGGCGTAGTCCGCCCCTTCGACAGCTATTCCCCCGCCGCCCGGATCGCACGCGAAGGGCGTTTCGTACCGCCCGCGCCGGGGAGCATCTTCGGCGCGCATGATTTCGGCCTGACCCTCGATCTGACCCGCCACATGGCGATGATACGCGCCTTTGCCCTGCATGTCGGGGTGCGGGAGATGGCGGGCACGGTTGCCGAGGTTCGTGTGGACGCGCGGGGGCATATCGCCGCCGTCACGACGGAACAGGATCGGACGCTGAGCGCAGACCTGTTCCTCGATGCCAGCGGTCCGGCGGCGACGCTGCGCAGCGCGATCGATGACGATCGACAGGACTGGAGCGAATGGCTCCCCTGCGACCGCGTCCTGCTCGGCACGCGGGTTTCGGGCGAAGGCGCGCCGGTCCTGACCGACGTGACCGCCCATGCGGCAGGCTGGTGCTGGTCGAGCGGCGAGCAGGTCGGGCTGGCCTATGCGAGCCAGCATCTCTCCGATGCCGACGCCGCCGCGATGCTGTCGCGCGACGGGGCGGTGGTCGATGCGCCCATCGCCATCCGCGCGGGCACGCGCCTCCAGCCCTGGCGGGGCAATTGCATCGCGGTCGGCGACGCCGCCACGCAGGTCGAGCCACTGGAATGGTGCAACCTGCATCTGGCGCTGAGCGCGATCGACCGGCTGATCGCGATGCTGCCCGACCGCGCCATGGCCCCGGTCGAGGCCGCCGACTTCAACCGCCAGACGCTGGCCGAGGCGGACCGGGTCCGCGACTTCCTGGCCGCGCACTACCGCACCGCCCGCCGTCCCGAGCCGATGTGGCAGGCGGTCGCCCGCGCCGAACCGCCCGCCTGCCTCGCCCACACCCTGTCCCAATTCGCCGAGCGCGGTCGCCTGCCCTTTTACGAGGAGGAGACCTTCGCCCGCGATGGCTGGGCCGCGATGCTGCTGGGTCAAGGGTTCCTGCCGCGCCGGGTCGATCCGCTGGTGCATGGCGTTCCTCCGCACGAGGTGCAGGCGGTCATGACCCGCCTGTCCAACGCCATCGCCGCCGCCCTTCCCCAGAGTCCCGCCCATGCCGAATGGCGCGCGGGCCAGATGAGACGCCTCGCCCGATGAACATGCCACCCCCCCATGACCATAGCATTCGCCGCGTCGTCATCGTCGGCGGCGGCACCGCCGGCTGGATGGCCGCCGCCGCCTTCGCCCGGTTGCTGAACAACGGCTATACACAGGTGACCTTGGTCGAATCCGAGGAGATCGGGACGGTCGGCGTCGGCGAGGCGACGATCCCGCCGATCATCACCTTCAACCAGATGCTGGGCCTGGACGAGAACGACTTTCTCGCCGCGACCGGCGGCACGTTCAAGCTCGGGATCGAGTTCGTCGACTGGGGCGACAGGGGCGAGCGCTATTTCCACCCCTTCGGCCGGTTCGGCCAGGATTTGCAGGGGGTGCACTTCCATCAGCTCTGGCTGCGTGAGCGGAGCCGCCGCGCGATCCCCGGCATCGCCGACTGGTCGATGAGCGCGGTCGCCGCGCGGGCGGGACGGTTTGGTCGGGCCAAGGCCGATGCGCGCTCGCCGATCCGCGAGTTGTTCTATGCCTTTCACTTCGACGCCTCGCTCTATGCCCGCTACCTGCGCGGCTATGCGGAGCGTGGCGGCGTCACCCGGATCGAGGGGCGGATCGACGCGGTGAACCTGCGGCCCGAGGACGGCTATGTCGAGGCGGTGACGCTGGCCGATGGACGACGGATCGAGGGCGACCTGTTCATCGACTGCTCGGGCTTTCGGGGGCTGCTGATCGAAGAGGCGCTGGAGACGGGCTATGAAAGCTATGCGCATTGGCTGCCCTGCGATCGGGCGGTCGCGGCGCCGTGCGCCCTGCCCGATCCGCGCGAACCCGATCCCTTCACCCGCGCCACCGCGCGCGACGCAGGGTGGCAATGGCGTATCCCGCTCCAGCATCGGATGGGCAACGGCCTGGTCTATTGCAGCGAATTCCTGGACGATGAGACGGCGCGCGCCCAACTGGTCGACAGCCTGGAGGGCGAGTTGCTGGGCGATCCGCGCCAGTTGCGCTTCACGGCGGGGCGGCGGCGGCAAAGCTGGAACCGCAATGTCGTGGCGCTGGGCCTGTCGAGCGGTTTCCTGGAGCCACTCGAGTCGACCAGCATCCATCTGGTGCAGGCGGCGATCCAGCGGCTGGTCGCCCTGTTCCCCGACATGCGCTTCGATTCCGGCGAGCGCGACGAGTTCAACCGCCAGATGCACGATCTGTACGAGGATGTGCGCGACTTCATCATCCTCCACTATAAGGCGACGCGGCGCGCCGATACGCCGTTCTGGAACCGGGTGCGCACCATGGACGTGCCCGACAGCCTGTCGCGCAAGATGGCGCTGTGGGCGGGCAAGGGGCGGCTGTTCCGCGAAGGCTATGACCTGTTCGCCAATCCGAGCTGGGTCGCGGTCTGCCTGGGCCAGGGACTGGTCCCGCAAAGCTGGGAGCCCGCCGTCGATGCGCTGGACGAAAATCTGGTGGCGCAGGCGCTGGAGCAGATGCGCGGAGGCTATGCCGATGTGGCAGCGCGTCTGCCCAGCCATGGCGACTTTCTGCGGATGACCGCGCCGTCGCCGCTGGCTCCCGGACTGACGGTGAGCGGTGTGGCGGATGGCGGTTTCGATTTCGCCCGAACCACGCCCGGCGCGGGAGGCCCATTGTTATGAAGAGGATCGTTCTTCCCCTGCTCGCGCTTGCCGGGATCGGTGCGAGCGATGCGCCGGGTCCGCATCTCAACCAGATCGGCTTCCGCCCCGACACCGCCAAGCGCGCGATCATCGCGGCCAGCGGTTCGACCCCGCTTCCCTGGCAGTTGCTGGACGAGGCGGGCCGCGTCGTCGCGGAAGGGCGCACCACCTATTTCGGCCCGGATGCGGCCTCGGGGGACAAGGTCCACCGGATCGATTTCGCGAGCTATACCAAAGCCGGCACCTATCGCCTGCGGATCGATGGCCATGTCAGCCACCCCTTTGCAATTGACGCGGGCGTCTATCGCCCGCTCGCCCGCGCATCGCTGAACTTCTTCTACCAGCAGCGCGCCGGGGTTCCGATCGACGCGCGTTTCGCGGGAGGCTCGCAATGGGCGCGCGCCGCGGGGCATGTGAAGGAGGTCGTGACCTGCTTCAAGGGCGCCGACCTTGCCGGCACCAACTGGCCGGGGTGCCCCTATACGCTCGACGTCACCGGCGGCTGGTATGATGCGGGCGACCAGGGCAAATATGTCGTCAATGGCAGTATCGCCCTGTGGATGCTGCAAAATCTCTATGAGGTCGATGCGGGCTCGCCCCCCTTCCCCGATGGCGCCGCCGCGCTGCCCGAGGCGGGGAACGGGATAGACGACCTGCTGGACGAGACGCGGTGGGAGATGCGGTTCCTGCTGGCGATGCAGGTGCCCGACGGGCAGGAACTGGCGCTGCCGGGCGGGCGGCAGGGGCGCGGGCCTTACACGCTGACCGATATCGATGCCGGGGGTATGGCGCATCACAAGATCGCCGACCGCAACTGGACCAAGCTGCCCACCGCCCCCTCCGACGACCGCGAAGAACGGCTGCTCTATCCGCCCAGCACGGCGGCAACGTTGAACCTCGCCGCCACCGCCGCGCAATGCGCGCGCATCTGGCGCGGCGTGGACAAGGGCTTCGCCAAACGCTGCCTGGTCGCGGCGGGCAAGGCCTATCAGGCGGCGCTGCGCAATCCGGACGTCTATGCCGCGCAGGCGTTCAATGGCAGCGGCGGCTATGGCGACAACGATCTGGGCGACGAGCTTTATTGGGCGACCGCCGAACTCTACGCGACCACCGGCATGCCCGAACTGGCCGAGGCGCTACACCGCAACCCGCTTCACACCGCCGCCCTGACGGCGGAGCCGAGCTGGGGCGGGACCGCCGCACTGGGCACGATCAGCCTCGCCACCGCGACCGGCGTACCGCCATCCGAGCGGGCGGCGGCGCGCGCCAAGCTGATCGCGCTGGCCGACCGGTTCCTGGAGGAGGATATCCGGTCGGGCTATCATATTCCCTATGCCTCGACCGCCTATCAATGGGGGTCGAACAGCGGGTTGCTGGGACGGGCCATGATCCTGGCCTTGGCGGCCCGCTTCACCCGCGAGCGGCGCTACCGCGACGCGGAAGTCGACGCGATGGACTATGTGCTGGGCCGCAACCCACTCGACCAAAGCTATGTCAGCGGCTTCGGGTGGAAGCCGATGCGGAACCCGCATCACCGCTTCTGGGCGCATCAGTTCGATGCGAAGACGCCCGGCCCGCCCCCCGGCGTGCTGAGCGGCGGCGCCAACAGCACCAGCTTTCCCGAACCGGCCTCCGCGCCGATGAAGGGACATTGCGTGGGCCAGCGCTGCTGGATCGATGACGCGCGCGCCTATGCCCATAACGAGGTCGCAATCAACTGGAACGCGCCGCTGGTCTGGGTCGCGAGCGATCTGGCGATGCCGCCAAGACCATGACTTTTTCTCGATATTTTCGGAGGGGACCAGAATCCATGGATCGTCGTAATTTCATGAAGTCCGGCATGGCGATGGGCGGTGCCGCGCTCGCCACCGGCGGCGGCACGCTGGCCGCCACCCGCGCGGCCGCCGCGACCGCATCGGACCTGAGCTTTCCCAAGGACTTCCTCTGGGGTTGCGCCACCGCCTCTTATCAGATCGAGGGCGCGGTGAAGGAGGACGGGCGCGGCCTGACCAACTGGGACGTCTTCTCGCACACGCCGGGCAAGATCGCCAACGACGACAATGGCGACGTCGCCTGCGACAGCTACCACCGCTATAACGAAGATATCGCGCTGCTGAAGAATCTCGGCGTGAAGGCCTATCGCATGTCGATCGCCTGGTCGCGCATCTTCCCCGAAGGACGCGGCAAGCCCAACCAGAAGGGCCTCGACTATTATAACCGGGTGATCGACGGGCTGCTGGCGGCGGGCATCCAGCCCAACGTCACCATGTTCCACTGGGACCTGCCGCAGGCGCTGCCCGGCGGCTGGCAGAATCGCGACACGGCCAAGGCGTTCGCCGACTATGCGGGCTTCATGGCGGGCAAGCTGTCCGACCGCGTCCACCGCTTCATGACGGTCAACGAGCTGCGCTGCTTCACCGACCTCGGCCACATGGTCGGCATCCACGCACCGGGCCTGAAGCTGCCCCAAGGCCAGGTCAACCAGGTCCGCCACCATGGCGTGCTCGCCCACGGCCTGGGCGTCCAGGCGATCCGCGCCAATGCCAAGGCGGGCACCGAAGTCGGCATCGCCGACAATGCCAGCATCTTCGTCCCCGTCATCGAGACGTCCGAGCATATCGAGGCGACGAAGAAGGCGATGCGCGAAGAGAATGCCATGTTCCTGACCGCCGTCATGGAGGGCAAATATACCGACGCCTATCTGAAGAGCGCCGGGGCCGACGCGCCCAAGGTACAGGCGGGCGACATGGCGGCGATCGGCTCCCCGCTCGATTTCGTGGCGCTCAACATCTACACCCCGACCTTCGTGAAGGCGAACCCGGAGGATCCGCGCGGCTATACCCCGCTGCCGCACCTCAAGAATTCGCCGCGCATGGCCTCGCCCTGGCTCTATGTCGGTCCCGAGGCCGCCTATTGGGGCGTCCGCGCGATTGCTGAGATGTGGAGCCCCAAGGCGATCTACATCTCGGAGAACGGCACCTCGGCCGATGACGTGCTGAACGACAAGGGGCTGGTCGATGACGGCGACCGGATCATGTACCTGCGCAACTATCTGGGCCAGTTCCGCCGCGCCGCCGCCGAGGGATATCCGCTCAAGGGCTATTTCCTGTGGAGCCTGATGGACAATTTCGAATGGGCGGACGGCTATGGCCTGCGCTTCGGCCTGCACCATGTCGACTATGCCACGCAGAAGCGGACGCCCAAGCTGAGCGCGCAATGGTATAAGGAACTGATCCGCCGCAACGCGCTGGTCTGATCCGGTGCCCTGACGAATGAAAAACCCCGCCGGTCGCAGGACCGGCGGGGTTTTTCGTAGCTGGAAAGGGCATGGTCAGAAGCGGAAGCGCACGCCCAGGCCGTAGTAACGCCCCTCGTCGCGCACATCGCGCGGGTAGGACAGGCCGTTGCCATAGCTGCGATAATTGTTGAACGGCTTGGCCAGCAGGTTGGCGGCGTCGAAGGCGATGGTGATCTCCTTCGTCAGGTTATAGTTGAAGCCGAAGTCGAGCCGCTGGATGCGGGTCGTGCCCTCGCCATTGTAGAAGCCGTCGCCGTTGATGAAGTTGCCGTTCAGGAACGCATCGCGATTGTTGAACGACAGGCGGGTCGACACATCACCCTTCTCATAGAAAAGCGCGACATTGTACGTCCATTTCGACAGCCCGGTGATCGGCACGAAGGGCGGCTCGGTCGTACCGCCGGTCGCGGCGAACAGATTGGCCGGATAACGCTGCTTGCCTTCCAGATAGGTGACGTTCGCCTGCACGCCGAAGCCGCTCCACAGGCCCGGCAGGAAGTCGAAGAAGGTCTGGCCGCCGACTTCCACGCCCTTGATCCGCCCCTTGCCCGCATTTTCCGGCCGGTTGATTTCGATCAGGCCGTAGAAGGGGTCGATGGTGCGGTTGACGTAATTGCTGATGAAGCCGTCGAGATCGCGGTAGAACACGGCGGCGGTCAGCGACGCGGTCGGCGAGAAATAATATTCGACCGTCGCGTCATAGTTGCTCGAGGTCAGCGGACGCAGGTCCGGATTGCCGCCGCTGCCATAGGCGTTGGGCCGCGTGTTCAGGCCCGCCGGGAAGCGCGGGTCGAGCGGCTGGTTCGGGATGACCGCCTGGGTATTCTGCTCGATGTTCAGCGCCGGGTTCAGCTGGCCGAATTCGGGCTTGGTCCGCGTCTTGGTGAAGCCGAAGCGGATCTGCAGCTTGTCGTCGGGCCGGATGCGCAGCGAGACGTTGGGCAGGATGTCGACATAATTGGCGCGGGTGGTGCGCACCTCGCTGCGACGAACGCCGTCGAACAGCACCGTCGAGATACCGCTATACTCGCCCACCGTGTTTACCACGCGGGTACCGAGCATACCGTCGAACCGGACCGAGCCGATGTTGAACTCATATTTGGCCTGCCCGTAAAAGGCATAGGTCTGTTCGGTTGCGTAGAAGGCCGCCAGCGGGTCGAGCTGGACCGTGGGCGAGGCGAAACGGTTCAGCGCGTCGCGATACCCCTGGTCGGCCGGATTGCCCGCCACCAGCCGCTGGAGCGCATCGAAGGCGTATTGGCGAAGCTGCGGCGCATTGCCCGCGATACCGTCGCGCGACGGCATCAGCCAGCTGGTGAAGCCCTGATTGCCGCGGAACGCATTCTGGGTCAGCCCCAGCTGGCCCGCCGGCACGTCGGCCAGCGGGATCGCAAGCGGCTCGGTATAGGCATAGCGGTTGCCGCGCTTCAGCGACGCATCGCGATCGGTCCAGCGGACGCCCATCTGCAGCCTGGGGAACAGCGACAGGTCGGTCTCCAGATCGACGTCGGTGCGCCACTGCCACCCCTTGCCCTGCACGCGGTAGGTCGCTTCGTAATAGCCGCGCCAGATGTAATTGGCGGGGTTGGTATTGTCGAAGCCGGGCAGATCGAACGACACGCCGTTGTCGACGAAGAAATTGACGTTGGCGACCGGCGCCCTGGAAAAGGCCGTGTCGAAGCTCCACTCGTCCGAGCCATATTCCGAATTGGTATAGGCCAGATCGGTCGACAGATGCGCGCGACCCACGTCCCATTTGGCGCCGCCCGCCGCCTGATAGGTGTTGGTATAGCCCTTGGCGGTGCTGCGATACGCCTCGGGGCGATAGCCGCCGGTCTTGGTCAGGCTCTGGACCTGAAGCGGCTGGCCGGGACGAAGCACGACGTCGCTCAGCGTCGGGTTGTTGTCGAGCAGCGGCACGCGGAACCAGTCGTTCGCGATCTCGCCGCGATAACCCTGGTAGAGGAAGTCGTAATAGAGCTCGAGATTGTGCGCCGGGCGCCATTGGACGCTGGCGTTGACCGCCGGGCGCCAGCGCTTGCCGCTGTCGTTATAGACGCCGACCGCGGTCGGGATCTGGAAATTGCGACCGACCGAGCTCGGCAGCACCGTCGTCCCCGCCGTCGGCGAGTTGGTGTTACCCTCGCCCCAGCGCACCGCATTGCGATACTGCGCCTGGGTATAGGAGGCGTTGAGGAGCCAGCCGATCTCGCCGATCGCGGTGTCGGCGCGCTGGCTGATCAGCAGGTTGCCCAGCGGGTCGAACTTCTTCGACTGGTCGTTATAGGTGCCGCGAATGCCGCCCGCGATGGTGAACCCCTTCTCGAAGTCGAAGGGGCGACGCGACCGCACGTTGATGAGGCCCGCCAGGCCCGGCTCCAGCAGGTCGGCGGTCCCGGACTTGTAGACCTCCAGGCCCGCCAGCGCGCCCGCCGGGAAATCCTGGAGCGCGACGCGGCGCCCCTCGGCGGTGAAGATGTCGCGCCCGTTGAAGGTCGTCGTCACGTCGGGCAGGCCACGGACCAGCACCTGGTTCACTTCATCGCTATAGCGACTGACCTGAATGCCGGTGACCCGCGCCAGCGACTCCGCCGCCGTATTGTCGGGCAACTTGCCGATATCCTGGGCGACGATCGCGTCCAGGATCGCGTCGGAATTGCGCTTGATCGCCTGCGCCGAGCCCAGGCTGGCGCGGTAGCCGGTGACGACGATGTCGCGCGGGTCGACCGCTTGCTCGTCCAGTCCCGTGGTCGAGGCCTGGACCGGGCTGCGATCCGGAACCTCTTGAACATCCTGCTGGATTCCGACCTGTGTCTGCGCTTCGATCGGTGCGTTGGGATCGGCGGTCTGCGCCTTCTGGCCGGGCGCGGCGGTCTGCGCCATGGCGGGTGCGGCCAACAGCGCCCATGGCGCAACCGACAGCAGCAGGACGTGATGCTTCATCGAATCTCCCCTCATACGGTCCGAACTTTCGGTACCGGTCGAAGCGATTTGTCTGACTATCGGACGCTCCGGTCAAGCTGGAGATGATGAAATAATGATAGACAATTCAGGTCGTGGATTTTGAGCAACACCAAGGCTTCAGCAGGCGCCGCCATGTTAGCGCAAACATCGGCAAAATAACGTTTCTTGTCCGTCTTCTAGGCCGCCCGGTGCATAGAATTTGCGACGCTATCTCTTGTCGGTCTTATAAACCGCGCGCAAACAGGATGCGGGGGCCGGAGCCCCCACATCCTTGCCTCAGATCAAGACGGGGCCGTTCGCGACCGGTCGTCCGAAATCGGGGGTGCCGTCGGCGCGATAGCCGAATCGCTGGACCCGCGTGTCGCGATTGGGGTCGTAGAGCGGATCGCCGGTGATCGCCTCGTAATCCCGGGCATGATAAACCAGCACGTCCTTGCCCGCCCGATCGACGGTGAAGCTGTTATGCCCGGGGCCATAGATGCGCCGCGCGGCATCGGTACGGAAGACCGGCTCGGGCGACTTGGTCCAGGCGGCGGGATCCATCAGATCGGCGTCGTCGCGCGCGGTCAGCATCCCCATGCAATAGCGCGCATCGGTCGCGCTGGCCGAATAGGTCATGAAGATGCGGCCGTTGCGGATCAGCGGTGCGGGCCCCTCCGCGACCTTGAACCCCTGTACCTCCCATGGCAGCGTCGGCACGGTCAGCCGCGCGGGCCGCGCCGCCAGCGTGGTCGGAGTGGCCAGCGGCGCCAGATACAGGTTGGAGTTGGTGTCGATCCCCGGCTCCTTCTGCGCCCAGGCCAGATAGCGGGTGCCGCGATGGACGAAAATCGTGGAATCGAGCGTGAACGTGTCCCACGGCGTTTCCAACTGCCCCAGCAAAGACCATTTCCCCGTCATCGGATCGGGGCCGTCGCATTGCAGGACATAGGTGCGGATGTGGAAGACGTCGCCGCCATCCCCCGCCGCGACATAGACATACCAGCGGCCATCGATCTGATGGATTTCGGGGGCCCAGATATGCCCCGCCATCCTGCCCGATGCGGGCCGCCGCCACAGCACCGTCTCCGGCGCGGTCGCCAGGCCGCCGATGGTCTTGGCCCGCCGCAGCACCACCCGGTCATATTCGGGAACCGAGGCCATGAAGGTATAGAGGCCGTCCGCCTGAAGCGCGATCTGCGCATCGGCACGCTGCCGGATCAGCGGGTTCGTCACCCGCTCCGTGCCAGGGGCCGTCGCCCGACCCAGGGCCGGAACGGCGGCCAGCGCCGCGCCGCCGGCCACCAGTGCACGGCGGGTCAATTCGAACTCGGTCATGGCGTCTCCTTTTCAACCACGGGCCAACCGCCCGCATCCCAGCGCAGCCGGGCGATCCGCAGCGTCGAGGCCCCCTTGGCCTCGGCATCATAGGCATGATGGATGAGGTAATCGCGCCGGTCGCGATCGTGCAGCACGCCCGCATGGCCGGGCCCGCGAAACCGGTCGCGCCCTTGCGCATCGGCCCGCAACAACACGGTCCCGCCGCCCTCGCGCATCGCCCGGCCATTGCGGTCCAGATAGGGCCCCTCGATCGATCGCGCCCGACCGACGCGCAGATGATAGCTGCTCTTCGCTCCCCGACAGCACAGGTCGAACGAGACGATCAGCCAGTACCAGCCGCCATGATCGACGATGAAGGGCGCCTCGATCGCGTTGCCGCCGCCATCGCCCTCCCCCGCCGCGCGGGCGGCGATCGTCATCGGGCGGGCGTCGGGTGAGGGCTTGCCGGTGCGCGGGTCGAGCCGGATCAACTGTACCCCGCCCCAGAAGCTGCCGAATGCCAGCCACTCGCCGCCCCGCCGATCGCGCGCGAAGGCCGGGTCGATCGCGTTGTAACCGTCGCCCTCGCGCGAGGCGATCACCAGCCCCTCGTCACGCCAGCCATAGTCGGCGCGCGCCGGATCGAGCGTCGTCGCGGTCGCCAGACCGATGACCGAGCGTTGCTTGCCGAAGGTCGAGACCGAGTAATAGAGCCGATAGCGCCCCCCGACCCGCGCTATGTCGGGGGCCCACATCTCCCGCGCGCCCGGCACCGCCGCAAGCGCCCAGCCGGGGATGGCGGGCAGCGGCGAGGCCAGCGGCGTCCAGGATCGCAGATCGCGCGACATGCGCGCCACCAGCGGGCCCCTCCCGCGCTGTCCGGTCGAGTAGGAGTAATAGACATCGCCTTCGCGGATCAGGACGGGGTCGTGCGCGGGCACGATATCGCCGGACAATGGCCAACCTATCGCAGCAGAGTGCAGCGCCTGTCCGCTCACCACCAGCGCGCCGGTCAGAAGCATCACGCGCATGGCGCGCAAGCTCCTTGATCGGCCCAAATGGCGCATGATCGGAAATCTCCCCTGTCCAGATAATCTATCTTATTGAGAACGTATTCGTTCGATCCAGTCACGCGTGATTATAGTCCGACATATGCCAAGGCAAGCGGCTTCGACAGGGATTGGGCGCCTTCGCCTCTTGTCGATCGGAAGCCGACGCGGCATCAAGCCGCCATGCGGATCGCGATCATCGATACCAGCAGCACGCGTGCCGCGATCATCTCCGATGGCTTGCGCGAGGCGGGGCTCACCGATCTCGTGGTGATCGACCCCGCCGGGCCGCTGGCCGCGCAGGTGGAGCGCGCCGCGCCCGAGGTCGTGCTGATCAACCTGGAAAATCCCAGCCGCGACGTGCTGGAGGATTTCTTCGCCATGTCGCGCGCGCTCGACCGGCCCATCGCGATGTTCGTCGACCAGTCGGAGCCTGAGTCGACCATGGCCGCCGTCGATGCGGGCGTGTCCGCCTATGTCGTTGACGGCCTTGCCAAGCAGCGGATCAAGCCGATCCTCGATCTGGCGGTGCGGCGCTTCCAGGCCTTTTCCCGGCTCCAGACCGAATTGGCCGAGGCGAAGACCGCGCTGGCCGACCGGCAGGTGATCGACCGGGCCAAGGCGATCCTGATGCGGCGACGTGGGCTGGACGAGCCCGCCGCCTATGCGCTGCTCCGCAGCCACGCGATGACCAGCAACCGCCGCATCGCCGACGTGGCCGAGGCGATCGTGACCAGCGAGCAGTTGATGGGAGATTTGCCATGAGCCTCGACCCGTTCCGCATCGGCTTCCTGCCGCTGGTCGACGCCGCCCTGCCCATCCTGGCGCACGAACTGGGCTTTGCCGAGGCGGAGGGGATCGCCATCGAGCTGGTCCGCGACGTGACCTGGGCGGCGGTGCGCGACCGGCTGCTCTATGGCCATACCGATGCCGCGCATCTGGTGGCGCCGCTCGCCATATCGACCGCGCTCGGTCGGGATCGCCCAGCGGTGCCGATGGCGGTGCCCTTCGTGCTGGGGCTGAACGGCAATGCCCTCACCTTCTCGACCGCGCTGGGCGAGGCGGTCGGCCTGGGCGAGACTTTGGGCGATCCGGTCGCCATCGGCGCGGCACTGAAGGCAGTGGCGGAGCGGCGGCGGGACGCGGGCAAGCCGCTGCGCTTCGGGGTGGTGCATCGCCATTCCAGCCACAATTACATGCTCCGCTACTGGCTGGCGGGCGTCGGCATCCGCCCGGACACGGATGTCGCGATCATCGTCACCAGCCCCCCCTTCGCCGCCGACGCTCTGGCCGCCGGAGAGGTGGACGGAATCTGTGTTGGCGAGCCGTGGAACTCCATCGCGGTCGATCGCGGCGTCGGCCGCATCGCGCTGGCGACCGCGCAGATCTGGCGGCGGGGCGTCGAAAAGGTGCTGGCGATGCGCGCCGACCGGGCGGAGGAGCGACGCGACGGCGTGCTGCGGCTGATCCGGGCGCTCCATGCGGCGGCGGCGCATTTCGTCGATCCCGAGACGGTCGAACAGAGCGCAGCCATACTGTCGCGCCCGCACTATCTGAACGCGCCGGTCGATGCGATCCTGCGCGCGATCACCGACCGCATCCGCGTGGTGCCGGGTGGCGAGCCGGTCCATTATCCCGATTTCATGTTCCAGTATCGCGAGGCGGCAAACTTCCCGTGGCGCAGCCAAGCCGCCTGGCTTTATGCCCAGATGGTGCGGTGGGAGGGGCTGCCCTTCTCGCCCGAGGATGCCGCGACCGCGCAAGACGTGTTCCGACCCGACCTCTACCGCGCCGCGCTGGCCGGATCGGGCGCGCCTTTGCCGGGGGCGAGCTCCAAGCTGGAGGGCGCGCTGGTCGAGCCGATCGGGGCGGGATCGACGCAAGGGCGGCTGGTGCTGGGGAGCGATCCCTTCTTTGACGGGCGAGCGTTCGATCCCGATGATATCCCAGGGTATCTGGCGGGACTGCCTTAAGTCCTCCCCGGTACGGGGAGGATTGATATTGCTGCATTTGCGAAAGCCTCTTGCGCCGCACCCGCGAATCAGGCAATTTTCGATTCGCCCGGCAATGGCGTCGGGCACGAGATAGCAGCGCAGGCCGCTCCAACGACGGGGTAGCGCGCTGGCGGAAATGGGGCGACCCCATTGTCCGTTTGGAGGCAACGAAGCCGCCAGGATGCGACCCGCAAGGGCACCGCGTCCTGGCGGTTTTTTTTCGTTTTGGGCCCTGGGCCCGTGGGGACGGCACTATGGCGACGGCATTCTGGAACGACACCGAAAAGACAAAGCCCGATAGCGGGGCCGATGACGGCGGCTTCTGGTCGAGCGGCCATACGCCGACCCTGATCGCGGCGTTCCTGTATTTCGACCTGGCCTTCATGGTCTGGGTGCTGCTCGGCCCCCTCGCCCCGCAGATCGCGACCAGCCTGGGGCTGACCCCGGCGCAAAAGGGCGTGATGGTCGCGGTGCCGACGCTGGCGGGCGCGATCCTGCGCGTGGTCAACGGCCTGCTGGTCGACCGGATCGGGCCGAAGCGCGCGGGAGCGATCAGCCAGATCATCGTGATCGCCGGGCTGTTTTCCGCCTGGGCGCTGGGCGTGACCAGCTTCGGCGGCACGCTCGCGCTGGGCGTGGTGCTGGGCTTTGCGGGCGCGAGTTTCGCCATCGCCCTGCCGCTCGCCAGCCGCTGGTATCCGCCCGAGCATCAGGGCAAGGCGATGGGCCTGGCGGGCATGGGCAATTCGGGCACCGTGCTCGCCGCCCTGTTCGCGCCTGCGCTCGCCAAGCTGTTCGGTTGGAACGCGGTGCTGGGCCTCGCTTGCCTGCCGCTGAGCCTGGTGTTCGTTGCCTATATGATCATGGCCAAGGACGCACCGGGCGCACCGCCGCCGCGCCGTCTGGTCGAGTATCTCGCGCCGCTGAAACAGGCCGATGCCTGGTGGCTGATGGGCTTCTATGCCGTCACCTTTGGCGGGTTCGTGGGGCTCGCCGCCAGCCTGCCCATCTATTTCACCGACCGTTTCGGCCTGACCCCGGTGCAGGCAGGTTACGCCACGGCGGCCTGTGTCTTCGCCGGGTCGCTGGTGCGGCCGATGGGCGGGGCGCTGGCCGATGCGATCGGGGGCGTGAAGGCGCTGATGGCCGTCTTCGCCGCCGCCGCCGTCACGCTGACGGGCGTGGCGATGGTCGACGGCTTTGCCGCCTCGCTCGCGCTGTTCGTCCTCTCCATGCTGGCGCTGGGCGTCGGCAACGGATCGGTGTTCCAGCTGGTGCCGCAGCGCTTCGCCGCCGAGATCGGCGTGATGACCGGGCTGGTCGGCATGGCGGGCGGGATCGGCGGCTTCTACCTCGCCTCTTCGCTGGGCATCGCCAAGCAGTGGACGGGCAGCTTTTCGGGCGGCTTCCTGATCTTCGCCGCGCTTGCGCTGGTGGCGCTGGTGGGCCTGTCGCTGGTCAAGACCCGCTGGCGCCGCAGCTGGGGCGCGGCCGAGGGCGTGCGGATCTGATGCTTTTCCTCTTCCACGGATCGAACCGATGAAACACGAAGTCCTGAGCGCCGCCAAGGCCGACACCCGCGAGCACTTGATCGTCGTCGGCAACGGCATGGCCGGTTGCCGCGCGGTCGAGGAATTGCTGGCGCGCGATCCCGGCCGCTATCGCATCACCATCTTCGGTGCCGAACCGCTGGTGAACTATAACCGGATCATGCTGTCGCCGGTGCTGGCGGGGGAGAAGACGTTCGACGAGATCGTCATCAACGGGCTGGACTGGTATGCCGACAACGGCATCACCCTGGTCAGCGGCGATCCGGTGACCGCGATCGACCGCGTGGACCGCACCGTCACCGCCAAGAGCGGCATGGTGCTGGACTATGACCGGCTGCTGATCGCGACCGGTTCCGACCCGTTCATCATCCCGGTGCCCGGCCACGACCTGCCCGGCGTCATCAGCTTCCGCGACATGAAGGATGTCGAGCATATGCTCGCCGCCGCCGAAGCCGCCCGATCAAGGGGGGGCGGCAGCGCGGTGGTGATCGGCGGCGGTCTGCTCGGGCTGGAGGCGGCGCATGGCCTGAGCTTGCGCGGCATGAAGGTGACGGTCCTCCACCTGATGCCGACGCTGATGGAGCGGCAGTTGGACGAGGCGGCGGGCTGGCTGCTCAAACAGGCGCTGGAGGCGCGCGGCCAGACCGTGCTGTGCGGCGCGGACACCGCCGAAATCGTCGGCGACGGCAGGGTGGAGGCGATCAGGCTGAAGGACGGGCGCGAGATCGCCGCCGACCTGGTGGTGATGGCGGTCGGCATCCGCCCCTCGGTCGCGCTCGCCCGTGCCGCCGGGCTGGACGTGGGACGCGGGATCAAGGTGGACGACCATATGGTCACCTCCGACCCGCGCATCCTGGCGGTCGGTGAGTGCGTCGAGCATGACGGGCAGGTGTACGGCCTGGTCGCGCCGCTCTGGGACATGTGCCGCAGCCTTGCCGATGCGCTGGCAGGCAGCCCCAGCGGCTATCGCCCCACCGCCACCGCGACCAAGCTGAAGGTCGCCGGGCTGGACGTCTTCTCGGCGGGTGATTTCGGTGGCGGCGACGGCGCGGAGGACATCGTGCTGCGCGACGCGAGCCGCGGCATCTACAAGCGCGTCGTGGTCAGGGACGACCGGATCGTCGGCGCGGTGCTGTACGGCGATACCGCCGACGGGAACTGGTATTTCGACCTGCTGAAGAAGGGCGAGAACGTCGGCGACATTCGCGACGCGCTGATCTTCGGCCAGGCCTTCGCCTCGGGAGGGGGGCAGGCGGACCCTAAGGCGGCCGTTGCGGCGCTCTCCGACACGGCGGAGATTTGCGGCTGCAACGGCGTCACCAAGGGGCAGGTCGTGTCGTGCATCGCCAAGGGCGCGCACAGCCTGGATGCGGTGCGTGCCACCTGCAAGGCATCGGCGAGCTGCGGCTCGTGCACCGGGCTGGTCGAGACGCTGCTCGCGCTGACGCTGGGCGACGAGGTCGAGGCGGGGCCGAAGACCATGTGCAAATGCACCAGCTTCGGCCATGACGATGTCCGCCGCGAGATCGTCGCGCAGGACATGCGCTCCATCCCGGAGGTCATGCAGAAGCTGCACTGGTCGACCCCCGACGGCTGTTCGTCCTGCCGCCCCGCGCTCAATTATTATCTGCTCTGTGCGCTGCCCGGCGAATATGTCGACGACCAGCAGAGCCGCTTCGTCAACGAGCGGATGCACGCCAACATCCAGAAGGACGGCACCTATTCGGTGGTCCCGCGCATGTGGGGCGGCATCACCAGCCCCAGGGAACTGCGCGCGATCGCCGATGTGGTGGAGAAGTTCAACGCGCCGATGGTCAAGGTGACCGGCGGCCAGCGGCTCGACATCTTCGGCATCCGGAAGGAGGATCTGCCCGCCGTCTGGGCCGATCTGAACGCGGCGGGCATGGTCAGCGGCCATGCCTATGGCAAGAGTTTGCGGACAGTGAAGACGTGCGTCGGTTCCGAATGGTGCCGTTTCGGCACGCAGGATTCGACTGGCCTCGGCGTCAAGCTGGAACGGGCGACCTGGGGCAGTTGGATGCCGCACAAGTTCAAGATCGCGGTGTCGGGCTGCCCGCGCAACTGCGCCGAGGCGACGATCAAGGATTTCGGCGTGGTCTGCGTCGATTCCGGCTATGAACTCCATGTCGGCGGCAATGGCGGGATCAAGGTCCGCGCCACCGACCTGCTCTGCAAGGTCGCGACCGAGGAAGAGGCGATGGAGATGTGCGCCGCCTTCATCCAGCTTTACCGCGAGGAGGCGCGCTATCTGGAGCGTACCGCGCCGTGGATCGAGCGCGTCGGGCTGGCGTACATCCAGTCGCGCCTTCTGCCCGATGCCGAGGAGCGCGCGGACCTCGCTCGCCGCTTCTTCCACTCGCAGCAATTTTCGCAGGAAGACCCCTGGGCCGAGCGCGTCGCCGGGGCCGAACGCGAAATCCATGCGCCGATGGCGCGCTTCCAGCCGGTTGGAGAGATGGCATGATTGGCGAGTGGCTCGATATCGGCTGGGTCGAAGAAATCCCCCTGCGCGGTGCCCGCACGGTGCAGGTCGAGGGCGGCGACGACATCGCCGTCTTCCGTACCGGCGAGAACAGCATCTTCGCGCTGCTCGACCGCTGCCCGCACAAGCATGGCCGCCTCAGCCAGGGCATCGTCCATGGCGGTGCGGTGGCGTGCCCGCTGCACAATTGGCGCATTTCGCTCAGCACCGGCGAGGCGCTGGGCGAGGACAAGGGGTGTACACCGACCGTGCCGGTGAAGATCAGCGGCGGCCGCGTGCTGATCTGCCGCGCCTCGACGCTGAAGGCGGCGGCGTGAGGAGCAACCGACTTTTGCCCCTCCCCTTCAGGGGAGGGGTCGGGGGTGGGGCCTCGCCACAAGCGTCGTGCCTGCCGAACCGCCCCACCCCAACCCCTCCCCTAAAGAGGAGGGGCGACGCATGACGGAGATCCGCACCACCTGCGCCTATTGCGGCGTCGGCTGCGGCATCCGCGCGACCGTCACCGGCGATCGGCAGGTCAGGATCGAGGGCGATCCCGACCACCCCGCCAATCGCGGCAGGCTCTGTTCCAAGGGCACCCATCTGGGCGAGACGGTCGGGCTGGAGGGCCGCCTGCTCCACCCGATGATCGGCAAGCGCCGCGCGTCGTGGGACAAGGCGCTCGACCTCGTGGCCAAGCGCTTCCGCGACACCATCGCGCAGCACGGCCCGGACAGCGTCGCCTTCTACGTCTCGGGCCAGTTGCTCACCGAAGACTATTACGTCGCTAACAAGCTGATGAAGGGGTTCATCGGCTCCGCGAACATCGACACCAATTCGCGCCTCTGCATGTCGAGCGCGGTCGCGGGCCATACCCGCGCGTTCGGCGAGGACATCGTCCCGGCCTCCTACGAGGATATCGACGCCGCCGACCTGATCGTGCTGGTCGGCAGCAACACCGCCTGGTGCCACCCGATCGTCTATCAGCGCATCCGTGCGCGCTGCGACGCGGGCGCGAAGCTGGTGGTGATCGACCCGCGCCGTACCGAGACGGCGGAACAGGCCGACCTCCACCTCGCGATCCGGCCGGGCAGCGACGTGGCGCTGATGAACGGCGCGCTCGCCTGGGCGCGGACGGCGGGGGTGGTGGACGAAGATTTCCTCAGCGCCTCACTCGCCGTGCCCGAAGATTTCTGGACCGTGCTGGACGAAGGCAGCGATCTCTGGTCCGTCGCGAAGACCTGCGACGTCGCCCCCGCCGACCTGCGCCGCTTCTACGAATGGTTCGCCGCCACCCCGCGCACCGTCACGCTATTCAGCCAGGGCATCAACCAGTCGACCGCCGGCACCGATCAGGTCAACGCGATCCTCAACCTGCACCTCGCGACGGGGCGGATCGGCAAGCCGGGCGCGGCCCCCTTCTCGATCACCGGCCAGCCCAATGCGATGGGCGGGCGCGAGGTCGGCGGGCTCGCCTCGACGCTGGCCGCGCATATGGACTTCGCGCCCGAAAACCGCGCGCGGGTGCAGCGTTTCTGGGCCTCCCCCGGCATCGCGTCCAAGCCGGGGCTGAAGGCGGTCGACCTGTTCCGCGAACTGGGCCAGGGCCGGATCAAGGCGCTGTGGATCATGGCGACCAACCCCGCCGTGTCGATGCCCGATGCCGGGTCGGTCCGCGACGCGCTGGCCGCCTGCCCCTTCGTCGTGGTCAGCGACGTGATCGCCGAGACCGACAGTTCCACCTATGCGCATGTCCGCCTGCCCGCCGCCGCCTGGGGCGAGAAGGACGGCACCGTCACCAACAGCGACCGCACGATCAGCCGCCAGCGTGCGTTCCTTCCCCTGCCCGGCGAGGCCAGGCCCGACTGGTGGATCGTCAAGGAGGTCGGTCGCCGCATGGGCTGGAAGACCGCCTTTTCCTATGACCGCCCCGCCGAGATCTGGCGCGAGCATTGCCGCCTGTCCGCCTATGAGAATGACGGCACCCGCCTGTTCGCGCTGCCCGGCCGGTCGAGCGGCGGCCATGCCGAATATGACGCGATGGCGCCGTTCCGCTGGGGCGGCACGCCCTTCGCCGATGGCCGTTTCCCGACGCCGGACGGTCGCGCCCGCCTGATCCCCGTGACGCAAAAGCCGCTGCCCGAGCCGCTTCGCGATTGGCCGATGACGCTGAACACCGGCCGCTACCGCGATCATTGGCATACGATGACCCGCACCGGCCTGGCCCCCAAGCTGGCGCGCCACCGCGAGGAGCCTCTGGTCGAGGTCCACCCGGACGATGCCGCACGGCTGGCGCTGAACGATGGCGGCCTGGCCCGCGTCGCGACGCCGCAGGGGGAGAGCCTCTACCGCGTGTCGGTCAGCGCCGGACAACGGCCGGGCGAGCTGTTCGTGCCGATCCATTGGACGGACCGGACCGCGAAGGGCGGGCGCACCGGCCTGCTCCCGCGCCCGCTGACCGATCCCTATTCGGGCCAGCCCGGCTTCAAGCGCACCCCCGCCAGCATCGCCGCCGTCGCAACCCGCTGGCGTGGCTTCGTCATCCTGACCGGCGAGGCGGTGGCGACGCCGGACTGCCTCTGGGCGACGCGGGTCGCCATTCCCCGCGGGTGGCTGTGGGAGGTCGCGGGCGACGACAATCCGGCCGTGCTGGAAACCCTGCTCCCCAAGGGCCAGCGGATCGAGGCGACCGACCCCGCGCGCGGATCGCACCGCGTGGCGGTGATCGCCGACGATCGCCTCGCCGCCGTGCTGTTCCTGACCGAGCGGGGCGAACTGCCCAGCCGCGACTGGCTGATCGCGCAACTGAGCGCAGGCGAAATCGCCCCCACCATCCTCGCCGGACGCGCATCCGGCGCGACGGCCGATCGGGGCGCGATCGTCTGTGCCTGTTTCGACATCGGAGTCCGCACGATCGTCTCCGCCATCCGCGACCAGCAACTCGCCGACGTCGCCGCGATCGGCGCGGCGCTGGGTGCGGGCACCAATTGCGGATCGTGCCGCCCCGCCCTCGCCCGCCTGCTCGCCGAAACCCAGGAGCCCGCCCATGCGCATGGATGATTTTCCCGCCGGTTCGGTCTGGCTGGTCGGGGCAGGCCCCGGCGACCCTGAGCTCCTGACCCGCAAGGCCGAGCGGCTGATCGCCGCCGCCGACATCGTCTTCTACGACGCGCTGGTCGGGCCGGAGATATTGGCGCTCGTCCCCGACACGGCCGAACTGTCCAGCGTCGGCAAACGCTCGGGCCGCCACTCCAAGGACCAGGGCACGATCGACAACCTGATCGTCGCCGCCGCGCTGTCGGGAAAGCGAGTCGTCCGACTGAAGGGCGGCGACCCGTCGATCTTCGGCCGCTCGACCGAAGAGATCGACGCCTGCCGCGCCGCCGGGATCGCGGTCCAGGTCTGCCCTGGTATCACGGCGGCGAGCGCGGCGGCGGCCTCGGGCACTATCTCGCTGACCCTGCGCGGCCTGTCGCGCCGCCTGACCCTGGTCACCGCGCATTTGCGGGAGGGCGAGCCACTGTCGCTCGACTGGCAGGCCCTCGCTGCCCCCGATGCGACGCTGGCCGTCTATATGGGACGCGCCGCCGCGCCGGAGATCGCACGCCAGCTGATCGCGGCGGGCATGCCGCCCGAAACGTCGGTGATGATCGCGGTGAACGTCTCGCTACCGACCGAAAGGCTGATCACCGGTCGCCTCGACGCGCTGGGCTTCCTGACGCGCACCATCGGCGACAAAGACCCCGCCCTGCTCCTGATCGGCGAAGCGACTGGCGCGCGCCGGGCGGGCGGCGGTCTTCACTCGGGCCAATGCTCGACCTTGACAGCCCCGGACGTTCGTTAGCTTCCACGTCGCCCAGGACCACTTGCGGCGGATATTCATCCATCCCCCGATGAGTCATTCAGGCCCCGCCCCCTTCAAGGTGGCGAGGCCTGCAATGTCATTCCTTTATTCGGGCGCCGCCACCGACGACGCCCAATTCCCGCCTCACCTCACTCAACGTTGCAGGAACCTGATGATCGGGGTGATGATCCGGTTCGTCGGATAGGGAAGCGTGAAGCCCTTGGCCGGCACGCAATTGCCCGCACTCTTGGAACCCGAGGCGCAGGCCTTATCCCCTTCCCCGCCGTCACGATCGTTCGAGTCCCTGGCCGTACCGTCGCCGTTCTGGCCATCGGTACCGCCTTGGCTATCACCATTCTGCCGCCGCACGGTATCATCCTCAGCTCCGGCATTCTGGCCATTCTTGCCGTCCTGCGCGCCGCCAGTCTGCTGACCGTTGGCGTCGGTCTGGCCGCCGGCACCTTGGCCATTCTTGCCGCCCGAAGCGCCACCTGCCTGCTGACCGTTGGCGTTGGTCTGGCCGCCGGCACCTTGGCCGTTCTTGCCGCCCGAAGCGCCACCTGCCTGCTGACCGTTGGCGTTGGTTTGGCTGCCGCCGTTCAGGCCATTCGTGCCGCCCTTGGCGCCACCTGCCGGCTGACCGCTGGCGTTGCCCTGGGGGGCGGCCCCACCCTGCCCGGCGCCGCCGAAGGGGTCTGTAGCGAACCAGGGAGCCGTGGAGATGGAGTTCGAGCCGCCGGAGATGCCCCCCGCACCCGTGTCGGCTCGGATGACCGGAGGCAATTGGTTGCCCAATGAAGCCGCCTCCTTCACGATTTCCGGGGTCACAGTTCGGCCGCCACCGTCGGTGTTATTGGCGATAATGCTGAACCGGCCATCCACGACGGTGACCGCATAGTTCGGTCCGGCCGAGAGGCTACCCTGCCGGATGACATAGCTGCCCACGCTTTCCCCGGCGTCGCGAACGGCAGTGCCGGTCATCATATCACCCGTCATCATGCCGCCGGCGGTGACCGTGAATCTCAGTGCGGGATCGGCCTGCCCCTGCACCTTCGACGTGCTGTTCAGGGTCACGACGACATCGCGCGGCGTGATGAGGCCGAGCGCATTGACCCTGACGACATTATAGTTGCCGCCGCCATTGCCGTCATCGAGCGTCCAGTTCGTCACCGCGATCGACCGGTTACCGGCATCCTTGCCGTCGAAGGCCTGCTTCAGCCCGGTCATCTGGTCGCCGGCCATCAGGCCGCTGACCGTCACCGTGCCGTTCGACACCATCGTACCGTCATAGGCCTTGCGGTCGGCGGTCGCCATCACCGTCAGATCCGCCTTGCGGATCGTGGCGACGCCGTTCGCGATCGGTGCGAGGGTATAGTTGCCCGCATCGGCACCCGCCAGCATGACCCCGAACAGTGTCACCGCCTTGTTGGCGCCGACATTCCGGTCCGCGAACGCCATGTTCGCCGCCACAGCGACACTGTCGCCGGTCACGACATTGCCGAGCGAGCCGATGCTGCCGCTCGCGACGGTCGTGCCGTCATAGACCTTGTCGTTCACCGTGACCGCAGCGGTCAGGGTGCGCTTCGCGATGACGCCCGAGGCATCCTGGAGCGTCAGGGCATAGTTGCCGCCGTCATTGCCGTCCGCCAGCGAGACGTCGACGACCTTGATCCGTCGATTGCCCGCATTCTTGGCGTCGAAGGCCTGGGCGGCCGTCACGGTGTCGCCCGCGATCAGGCCCAGTACCTGGACGGTGCCCGACGAGGTCGTTGTGCCGTCATAGACCTTGTCCTCGCCCGTTGCGGTCAGGGTCAACCGCGCCCGTGCGACATCCGCGACGCCACGCACCGTCTGGTTGACCAGCTCGTAGTTGCCGAACGTATTTCCATCGAGCGCGTAGCCCGTCAGGTCGACGCTCTTGCCGCTGCCCGCATTGCGATCCGCCAGCGTACCGGTGACGCCGCTGGTATCGAGCACGACGCCATCGGCCGCCAGCAACGCCTGCGTCGTGGCATCCCCGCCCGCCGCGACGAACGTCAGCGTGCCCAGTTGGCTGTGATCGAGCAGCGTACGACCGTCATAGGTCTTCGCACCCAGGCCCGAGCCAACGACCGTCACCGCGCGCGGCGTAATCGTACCGACATCGGCGGCGGCACTGGTCGACAGGAGGACATAGTTGCCCGCATCCGCGCCGGTCAGCGCCATGCCGTTCACCGTGACCCGCTTGCCGGTGCCGACATTGCGGTCGGCATAGCTGGCGCCCGCCATGGTCAGGGTCAGGGCATCGCCCGCGATCACACCGTCGATGTTGACCGGCAACAGGGTGGCGGCGTTCGTACCGTCATACACCTTGCTGACCGTGCCGGTGAGCTGGCCCGTCAGCATCTTCTGCGCGACGGAGCCGTTCGCGGCGATCCGGACGACGGCATAGTTGCCGCCGTCATTGCCGTCGTTGATGGTCCAGCGGTCGGCCAGGATCGTGCGGCTGCCCGCATTCTTGCTGTCGAAGGCCTGGGTGGCGGTCGCGGTGTCGTTCGCGACGAGACCGCTGATCGCGACCGTCCCGACCGACGCCGCGGTGCCGTCATAGACCTTGCTGTCGGCAGCCGCCGTCAGCGTCAGCAGTGCCTTGGCGACATTGGCCGTGCCGCTCGCGATGGTGCCGAGCACGTAATTGGCGGCGTCCGCACCGGACAGCGTCACGCCGTTGACGGTGACCGACTTACCGATACCGGCATTGCGGTCGACGAACGCGAAGGTCCCGGTGCCGTTCGCCGCGACAGCGTCGCCAGCGACCACGCCGGACAGGCCGGTGATAGTGCCGGTCGCAACCGTCGTGCCGTCATACACCTTGTTCGCTACCTGCGAGGTGACCTGCAACTCCTTGCGGACGATGACGCCAGCGGCCGGGTTGCCGAGGCTGACGGCATAGTTGTTGCCGCCATTGCCGTCCGCGATCGTCCAGCCACCGTTGATCGACAGCGTGCGGTCGCCCGCATTCCTGCCGTCGAACGACTGGGTTGCGTTGACCACGTCGCCCGCGATCAGGCCGACCGCCTGTACCTGCGCCGCCGAGGCGGTCGTGCCGTCATACACCTTGCTGTCGGCCACCGCGTTGAGCGCGATCGCCTTGCGCGTGATGGTGCCCGTCCCGTTGCCGGTCGTGCTCAGCACGTAATTGGCCGCGTCTGCGCCACCCAGCGTGGTGCCGGTGAGGGTGACCGCCTTGCCGATACCGGCATTGCGGTCGGCGAACGCCAGCGTTCCGCCCGACAGCGTCACCGTCTCGCCGCTCACCAGGTTCTGGAGCGCGCCGAACATACCGGTCGCCGCGGTGGTGCCGTCATACTCCTTGGTATCGACCGCGACCGAGGTGGTCAGCACACGCTGGGTGATCGCACCCGCCGCATCGACCAGCGTCACCGCATAGTTGTTACCACCGTTACCGTCGTTGAGCGCATAGCCCGCAGCGACCCGCAGCGTCCGTCCGCCAGCATTCTTGCTGTCGAAGACCTGGCTGGCGGTGACGCTGTCGCCAGCGACCAGACCGTTGGCAACGACCGTCCCGGTCGAGGTCAAAGTCCCGTCATACTGGCGGATATCGCTGACGGCAGTGAGCGCGAGGGCGGCCCTGGCGATCGTCGCCGTGGCCGAGGTCGGCAGCGGGACGAGGTTGTAGTTGGCCGCACTCAGGCCCGACAACATGCCGGTGCCGATCGTCACCGTCTTGTTCGCGCCCGCATTCCGGTCGGCGAACGCCATCGCGACCGAAACCGCGACATCGTCGCCAGCGATGACATTCTGCAACGGGCTGAGCGTGCCGGTGGCCAGCGTGGTGCCGTCATAGACCTTGTCGTTGACGGAGACCGAGGTGGTCAGGTCGCGCTTGGCGATCACGCCATTGGCGTCCTGCAACGTCACCACATAGTTGCCGCCGCCGTTACCGTCGGTGAGGGTGACCCCACCCACCTGCAACAGACGCGATCCGGCGTTGCGGCTATCGAACGCCTGGGTCGCGGTGACCGTGTCACCGGCGACGAGGCCGGTGACGGCGACCGTGCCGCTCGACGCCGACGTGCCGTCATACACCTTGCTGTCCGCGACGGCCGACAGGGTCAGCTGCGCCCGGGCGACATCCGCAAGGCCCGTGGTCGTGGCGGATGCCAGGACATAGTTGCCGAATGCGTTGCCATCGAGCGTGTAGCCCGACAGCGTCACGCCCTTGCCGGTACCGGCATTGCGATCCGCCAGCGTGCCGGTGACGCCGGTCGCGTTCAGCACGACGCCATCGGCATTCATCAGCGCCTGCGTCACCGCATCGCCATCCGCCGCAAGGAAGGTAAGCGTCCCATGCTGGTTGGTACCCAGCAGGGTCGTGCCGTCATAGGTCTTCGCACCCAGACCGGTCGTCGTCACCGCGATCTGGCGAGCGGTGATCTCGCCGACACTCGCGGATGCGGTCGTGCCCTGGAGCAGATAATTGGCCGCATCCACGCCGTTCAGCGTGATGCCCGACACCGTCACCAGCTTGTTCGCACCGACATTCCGGTCGGCATAAGTGGCGCTGGCCGTCGTCACGGTAACGGCATCGCCCGCGATCACGCCGAGCAGATTGGTCGGCAGCAGCGACGCCGCCGTCGTCCCGTCATAGACCTTGGACACGGTGCCGGTGATCTCGCCGGTCAGCAGCTTCTGCGCGATGGTGCCGACCGCATCGACCTTCGTGACGGTATAGTTGTTGCCGCCGTTGCCGTCGTTGATCGTCCAGGCATTGGCGCTCAGCACGCGGCTGCCAGCGTTCTTCGTATCGAACGCCTGCGTCACGCCGCTGATCGTGTCACCAGCGACCAAGCCGCTGTCGGTCACGACACCGGTCGACGACACCGTCCCGTCATAGGTCTTGCTGTCGGCTGTCGCCGTCAGCGTCAGCGTCGCCTTGGCGACATCGGCCACCGCCTGGAGCGAGGCGTTCGTCAGGACATAGTTGCCAAGCCCGTTGTTGCTCAGGCCATAGCCCGTCAACGTCACGCTCTTGCCGTTGCCCGCATTGCGATCCGCCAGCGTGCCGACGACCGCGCTCAGGTCCGCCGCGACGCCGTCACCGGTCAGCAGCGCCTGCGTCGCGGTGTCGCCATTCGCCAGCACGAAGCTCAGCGTGCCGAGCTGGCCAGCCGTCAGGCCGGTCGTGCCGTCATAGCTCTTGGCCGCATTGCCCGTGGCGCTGAGCGCGATCTGGCGCGCCAGGATCGTGCCGACCGATGCCTGGGTCGAGGTCGATTGCAGCGCATAGTTCGCCGCGTCGGTCCCCGCCAGCGCCAGACCCGACACCGTAACCAGCTTGCCCGTACCCACATTCTTGTCGGCATAGGTCGCACCGGTGCTCGACACCGTCACCACGTCGCCCGCGATGATGCCGTCAATATTGGAGGCGCTCAGCATGGCCGTGTCGGTGCCGTCATAGGTCTTGCTGATCGAACCGACGATCTGCCCGGTCAGCAGCTTCTGCGCGATGGTGCCGACCGCATCGACCTTCGTCACCGCATAGTTGTTGCCGCCATTGCCATCGCTGATCGTCCAGGCATTGGCGCTCAGCACGCGGTTGCCCGCATTCTTCGTGTCGAACGCCTGGGTCACACCACCGATCGTGTCGCCGCCGACGAGACCGCTGGCGTTCACGACACCGGTCGAAAGCAGCGTGCCGTCATAGGTCTTGCTGTCCGCCACCGCCGTCAGCGTCAACGTCGCCTTGGCGATGTTGGCGGTGCCGTTGGCGATCGAAGCGATGGTGTAGTTGCCAGCATCCGCGCCGGTCAGCGTGACGCCACTGACGGTGACCGTCTTGCCGTCGCCCGCATTGCGATCAACGAAGGCGAACGTGCCGTTGCCATTGGTGAGGACATCATTGCCCGCGATCACGCCGACCAGGCTGGTGATGACGCCCGTCGCCGAGATCGTGCCGTCATAGACCTTGTCGTTGACGGACGCGTTGGCCTGCAACGCCTTCTGGCCGATCGTGCCGGAGGCGGTGGAGCCGATGCTGACGGCATAGTTGTTGCCGCCATTGCCGTCCGCGATCGCCCAGCCGCCATTGACGGCCAGCGTGCGGGTGCCCGCATTCTTGCTGTCGAACGATTGGGTCGCGGTGACCACGTCACCCGCGATCAGGCCGACCGCCTGCACCTGCGCCGTCGAGGCAGTGGTGTTGTCATAGACCTTGGTATCGCCGACCGCATTCAGGACGAGCGCCTTCTGCGTGATCGTACCCGTGCCGTTGCCGATCGTGCTCAGCACATAATTCGCCGCATCCGCACCGGCCAGCGTCGCGCCGGTGACGTTGACCGCCTTGCCCGCGCCCGCATTGCGGTTGGCGAAGGACAGCGTCCCGCCCGACAGCGTCACCGTCTCTCCGGCGACGATGTTCTGCAGCGCGCCGAAGCTGCCGGTCGCCGCCGTATTGCCGTCATACTCCTTGGTATCGACGGTAACTGAGCTGGTCAGCACACGCTGCGTGATCGCCCCCGTCGCGTCGACCAGCGTTACCACATAATTGTTGCCGCCATTGCCGTCATTGACCGCATAGCCCGCATCGACCCGGAGAGCGCGGCTACCGACATTCTTGTCGGCGAAGGACTGGCTGGCGGTGAAGCTGTCACCAGTGACCAGGCCAACCGCCTGGACCGCACCGGACGAAGCCAGTGTGCCGTCATACTGGCGGATATCCGTCGTCGCCGTCAGCGACAGCGCGGCCCGGGTGATTGCCGCGGTCGCCGTGCTGGCGATCGGAAGCAGGGTATAATTGCCCGCATCCGCCCCCGTCAGCGCAACACCGCTGATCGTGACCAGCTTGCCGGCGCCGACATTGCGATCGTTGAACGTCATCGCCGCCGTCGCATTGACGGTGTCGCCGATGACGAGGTTCTGGAGCGCCCCGAACGTGCCGGTCGCGGCGCGCGTGCCGTCATAGACCTTGTCGGCGACCATGACCGCCGCGGTCAGTTCCCGCTTGGCGATCGTGCCCGCCGCGTCCTGCAGCGTCACGACATAGTTGCCGCCGCCATTGCCGTCGACGATGTTGTAGCTGCTGACCTGCAGCACACGGTCGCCCGCATTGCGACTGTCGAAGGACTGCACCGCCGTGGCGGTATCGCTACCGATCAGGCCGGTCATCCCTACCGAGCCGGTCGACGTCCGCGCACCGTCATAGGTCTTGCTGTCCCCCACGGCGCTCAGCACCAGCGTCGCCCGCGCGACATCGGCCAGACCGCCCACCGTGGTGGACGACAGCACATAGTTGCCGAGCCCGTTGCCATCGAGCGCATAGCCCGTCAGCGTCACGCCCTTGCCCGTGCCCGCATTGCGGTCGGCCAGGGTACCGGTCACGCCGGTGGCGTTCAGCGAGACGCCATCGGTGGACAGGAGAGCCTGGGTGGCGGCATCGCCATCGGCCGCAAGGAAGACGAGCGAGCCCATCTGGTTCGCCGCCAGCAGCGTCGTACCGTTATAGGTCTTCGCACCCAGGCCGCTCGTGCTGACCACGATCCGGCGCGCGGTGATCTCACCCACGTTCGCGGACGTGGACGCGCTCTGAAGCACATAATTGCCCGCATCCGCGCCGCTCAGCGACATGCCCGACACGGTGACCAGCTTGTTGGTACCGGCATTCTGGTCGGCATAGTCCGCGCCGGTGGTGCTCACGACCACCGCATCGCCCGCGACCACGCCCAGCAGGTTGGTCGGCAGCAGCGTCGCGGTCGTCGTACCGTCATATACCTTGGTGACCGTGCCGCTGAGCTGACCGCTCAACAGCTTCTGCCCGATCGATCCCGCGGCATCGACCTTCGTCACCGCATAGTTGCCACCGGCATTGCCGTCGCTGATCGTCCAGGCGTTGGCGCTCAGCGTGCGGTTGCCCGCAGCCTTGCTGTCGAATGCCTGAGTCAGGCCGCTGATCGTGTCGCCGGCGACCAGACCGGAGTGCGTGACCACGCCGCTGGACGCGACAGTGCCGTCATAGGTCTTGCTGTCCGTCGCCGCCGTCAGCGTCAGCGTCGCCTTGGCGATGTTGGCGGTGCCGTTGGCGATCGACGCGAGGCTGTAGTTACCGGCATCCGCGCCCGTCAGGGTCATGCCGCTGACGGTGACCGCCTTGCCGTTACCGGCGTTGCGATCGACGAAGGCGAACACGCCGCTTCCGCCCAGAGCCACGGCGTCGGCACCCACCACGCCCGACAGGCCGGTGGCCGCGCCGGTCGCTGCGATGGTGCCGTCATAGGTCTTGTCGTTGACGGTCGCGATCGCCTGGAGAACCTTCTGGCTGATCGTGCCGAAGGCGGTGCCGCCGATGGTGACGGCATAGTTGTTGCCGCCATTGCCGTCCGCGATCGCCCAGCCGCCATTGACGGCCAGCGTGCGGTCGCCCGCGTTCCTGCTGTCGAACGACTGGGTCGCGGTGACCACGTCGCCCGTAACCAGGCCGACCGCCTGCACTTGCACCGCCGAGGCGGTGGTGCCGTCATAGACCTTGGTGTCCGTCACCGCGTTCAGGACGAGCGCCTTCTGCGTGATCGTGCCCGTACCACCGCCGATCGTGCTCAGCACGTAATTGGCCGCATCCGCACCGGCCAGCGTCGCGCCGGTCACATTGACCGCCTTGCCCGTGCCCGCATTGCGGTTGGCGAAGGACAGCGTCCCGCCCGACAGCGTCACCGTTTCTCCGGCGACGATGTTCTGCAATGCGCCGAAGGTGCCAGTCGCGGCCGTATTGCCGTCATACTCCTTGGTATCGATAGTGACCGAGCTGGTCAGCACGCGCTGGGTGATCGCGCCCGTCGCGTCCTGAAGCGTCACCAGATAGTTGTTGCCGCCATTGCCGTCGGTGACGGCATAGCCCGCATCGACCCGCAACGCGCGGCTGCCGACATTCTTGTCGGCGAAGGACTGGGTCGCGGTGAAGCTGTCACCCGACACCAGGCCAGCAGCCGACACCACGCCGGTGGAGGTCCGCGTGCCGTCATATTGGCGCACATCGGTCACCGCCGTCAGCACCAGCGATGCCTTGGCGATATCCGCCACGCTGTCCGCGATGTTGGTCAGCGAGTAATTGGCCGCATCCGCTCCACTGAGGATGATGTTCGACGCCGTGACCGTCTTGGCCGCCCCCGCATTGCGATCGGCGAAGGCCAGGGTCGCGGTGACGCCCACGCTGTCGCCCACGACCATATTCTGCAACGGCCCGAACGTGCCGGTCGCCGTGGTCGTGCCGTGATAGACCTTGTTGTTGGCGGTGGCGGTGACGCTCAACTGACGCTGCGCGATCGTGCCGGTGCCATCGACACGCTGGACGACGTAGTTCGCGCCGTTATTTCCGTCATCGAGGGTGTAGCTGGTGACCTGCAACGCGCGGTTGCCCGCGTTGCGGCTGGCAAAGGCCTGCGACAGATCGGTGACGGTGTCGCCGGTCTTCAGCCCGACGACGCCGACCGTACCGGTCGAGGCAACCGTTCCGTCATAGGTCTTGCTCTCGTTCGCCGCCGTCAGGACCAGCGTCGCGCGATCGACATTCGCCAGGCCGCTGACCGTGTCGGAGGCCAGCACATAATTGCCCAGCGCATTTCCGGCGAGCGTATAGCCCGACAGGGACACGCCCTTGCCGGTGCCCGCGTTGCGATCGGCCAGCACGCCGGTCATGCCCGACGCATCCAACGAGACGCCATCGGTCGCCATCAGTGCCTGCGTCGCCGCATCACCGCTGGCCGCGGTCAGGGCCAGCGAACCCAACTGGCTGTGCGCAAGGGCTGTGGTCCCGTCATAGGTCTTCGTCCCCAGACCGGCCAGGTTGAGCGTCACCGTGCGCGCAAAGATGGTGCCGATATTGGCGCTCGCCGAGTCCGACTGGAGCAGATAATTGCCCGCCGAGCTGCCGCTGAGGTCCATGCCCGTGATGGACACGGCCTTGTTGGTCCCGACATTCTTGTCGGCGAAGGTCGCACCGGTGTTCGAGACGATGACGTCGTCGCCGCTGATGATGCCCGCCAGATTGGCGCCGCTCAGCGTGGCCGTGTCGGTGCCGTCATAGGTCTTGGTGACCGTTCCGACGAGCTGGCCGGTCAGCAGCTTGCGATCGATCGTGCCGACCGCGTCGACCTTGATGACCGAGTAGTTGTTGCCGCCATTGCCGTCGCTGATCGTCCAGGCATTGGCACTCAGCACGCGGGTGCCCGCATTCTTGTTTTCGAACGCCTGGGTCATGCCGCTGATCGTGTCGCCACCGACCAGGCCGCTGGCCGTCACGACACCGGTCGACAGCGCCGTCCCGTCATAGGTCTTGCTGTCCGACCCT
Source organism: Sphingomonas sp. 2378 (assembly GCF_038084995.1). NCBI lineage: Bacteria > Pseudomonadati > Pseudomonadota > Alphaproteobacteria > Sphingomonadales > Sphingomonadaceae > Sphingomonas > Sphingomonas sp. 2378. The sequence goes on along the minus strand of NZ_JAXCMJ010000008.1, from coordinate 79,899 downwards.
GCGGTCAGCATCAACGTCGCCTTGGCGATGTTGGCCACCGCCTGGATCGAGCCGTTCGTCAGGACATAATTGCCCAGCCCGTTGTTGACGAGTTCATAGCCCGTCAGCGTCACGCTCTTGCCGTTGCCCGCATTGCGATCCGCCAGCGTGCCCGTCACGGCGCTCAGGTCCGCCGCGATGTTGTCGCTGGTGAGCAATGCCTGGGTCGCGCTATCGCCGTCCGCCAGCACGAAGCTCAGCGTGCCGAGCTGGCCAGCCGTCAGAGCGGTCGTGCCGTCATAGGTCTTGGCCGCGGTACCGCTGACGCTGATCGCGATCTGGCGCGCCAGGATCGTGCCGACCGACGCCTGCACCTGGGTCGACTGCAACGCGTAGTTCAACGCATCCGTCCCCGCCAGCGCCAGGCCCGACACCGTCACGATCTTGCCCGTGCCGACGTTCTTGTCGGCATAGGTCGCACCGGTGCTCGACACCACCACCGCGTCGCCCGCGACGATGCCGTCCAGATTGGCCGCGCTCAGCGTGGCCGTGTCGGTGCCGTCATAGGTCTTGCTGATCGAACCGACGATCTGGCCGGTCAGCAGCTTCTGCGCAATGGTGCCGACCGCATCGACCTTCGTCACCGCATAGTTGTTGCCACCGTTGCCATCGCTGATCGTCCAGGCATTCGCGCTCAGCGCACGGGTGCCTGCGTTCTTGCTTTCGAACGCCTGCGTCAGGCCGCTGATCGTGTCACCAGCGACCAGACCGCTGGCGGTCACGACCCCGGTCGACAGCACCGTGCCGTCATAGGTCTTGCTGTCCGCAGCAGCCGTCAGCGTCAGCGTCGCCTTGGCGACGTTGGCCACGCCCTGGATCGACCCGGTCGTCAGGACGTAGTTGCCAAGGCCGTTGTTGCTCAGCCCGTAGCCGGTCAGCGTCACGCTCTTGCCGTTGCCGGCATCGCGATCCGCCAGCGTGCCGGTGATGCCGCTCAGGTCCACACCCACGCCGTCGGTCACCAGCAACGCCTGGGTCGCGGAGTCGCCGTCCGCCAGCCCGAAGCTCAGCGTACCGAGCTGCGCCGCCGTCAGGTCGGTCGTGCCGTCATAGGTCTTGGCAGCGTTGCCCGTGAGGCTGAGCGCGATCTGACGCGCCAGGATCGTTCCGACCGCCGCCTGGGTCGAGGTCGATTGCAGCGCATAGTTCGCCGCATCCGTCCCCGCCAGCGCCAGACCCGACACCGTCACGGTCTTGCCCGTACCTACATTCTTGTCGGCATAGGTCGCCCCGGTGCTCGACACCGTCACCACGTCGCCCGCGATGATGCCGTCCAGATTGGCCGCGCTCAGCGTGGCGGTATCGGTGCCGTCATAGGTCTTGCTGATCGAACCGACGATCTGGCCGGTCAGCAGCTTCTGCGCGATGGTGCCGACCGCATCGACCTTCGTCACCGCATAGTTGTTGCCGCCATTGCCGTCGCTGATCGTCCAGGCATTGGCGCTCAGCGCGCGCGTCCCCGCATTCTTGGTATCGAACGCCTGCGTCAGGCCGCTGATCGCGTCGCCGCCGACGAGACCGCTGGCGGTCACGACACCGTTCGACAGCGCCGTCCCGTCATAGGTCTTGCTGTCCGCCGCCGCCGTCAGCGTCAACGTCGCCTTCGTGATGTTGGCGGTGCCGTTGGCGGTCGCCGCCAACCGGTAGTTCGACGCATCGATGCCGCTCAGCGTCAGACCGCCGACAGTTACTGCCTTGCCGATACCTGCATCGCGGTTGACGAAGCTGATAACCCCGTTCGACATATCGACCGACACCGCGTCGCCGACGATGACGCCGGTCAGCCCGTTGATGGTGCCGGTTGCGGAGGTCGTGCCGTCATAGACCTTGTTGTTGATCGTAGCGTTGGCGCTGATCGACCTGGGCGTGATCGCGCCCACGGCCGCGTCACCCACCGTGACATCGTAATTGCGGCCGCCGTTGCCATCGATGACAGAGTAGTTGTTGACCTGAAGCGTACGTGCGGCGGCATCCTTTGCGTCGAAGGTCTGAGTGGCGATAACGGCATCGCCGCCGACGAGACCCACAGTCGCGACGATTCCCGCCGAATTCACGGTGCCGTCATAGACCTTGGTATCGCTGACAGCATTCAGCGTCAGCGCGGCAGGAATGATCGCTCCGGTGCCGGACACGGCATCACTGAGGATGTAGTTGCCGGCATCCGTACCGCCCAGTGAAGCGCCCGTGACGGTGACAGCCTTGTTGAAGCCCACATTGCGATCGGCAAACCTCAACGTCCCACCGACTACATCGACATCATCGCCCAGCGCGGCGTTCGTCAAGGAGATGAACGGGGCCGTCGCCGCCGTCGTTCCGTCGTACACCTTGGTGTCGATCATCGCCGTCGCGGTCAGAGACCGACGCGTGATCGTCCCTGTCGTACCGACAAGCGTGACGACATAGTTACGACCGTCAACATCGTCCGAGATACGATAGTCGGAATTCACGGTCAGCGTGCGGCTGCCCGCATTCTTCGAATCGAAGGACTGGCTGGCGGTGAAGCTGTCGCCAGCCTTCAGGCCGGTCGCGGTGACCGTGCCGCTCGACCGGGTCGTGCCATCGTACTCGCGAGTCTGTTCCGCGGCGCGCAGGATCAACGAAGCGGGGGTGATATCCGCGGTCGTGTCGGCGATGGTGTTAAGGACGTAGTTACCGGCGTCCGCGCCGGTCAGCGCAGCCTGCGAGACCGATACGGTTTCCCCGGTCCGCGCATTGCGCGAGGCGAACTGCATGGTCCCTGCGACGCCCAGGCTATCCCCGGCGATGACATCGGTCAGCGTCGTGAACGTGCCCGTGGCGCTGGTCGTACCATCATAGACCTTGTTGTCCGCGATCGCCGTGGTGGTGACCAGTCGCCGAAGGATCCGGCCGGTCCCGGCCACCGTGGTGACCGCGTAGTTTCCGCCGCCATTGCCGTCATCGATCGTATAGCTGTCGACGAGGACCTGCCGCGTGCCGGCGTTCTTCTCCTCGAACTTGGCCGTCGCCGTGAAGGCGTCGCCGCCCACCATGCCGGATGAGACGACGGTAGCGGACGAATTGGTCGTGCCGTCATAGGTCTTCATCTCGCCGCCGGCCGTCAGCGTCAACGCCTTGCGCGCGACATCGGCCAGGCCGAGTACCGCCGCAGACGACAGCACATAGTTCCCGGTCGCATTGTTCGTGAGCGCCAGGCCGTTCAGGATCACGCTCTTGCCAGAGCCCGCATTGCGGTCCGCCAGCGTGCCCGTCATGCCCGAGGCATCGATCGCGACGCCGTCCGCCGCCAGCATCGCCTGCGTCGTCGCGTCCCCATCGGCCAGCGTCAGCGTCATCGGCGCGAGCTGGCTGGTGCTGAGCGAAACACTGCCGTCATAGGTCTTGGCACCACGCCCGGACGTATCGATCGTCACCGTCCGCGCGATGATCGCACCGATATCGCCCGAGGCCGAGGTCGAGCGGAGCTGATAATTGCCCGCATCCGCCCCGCCCAGGCTCATGCCCGTCACGGTCACCGTCTTGGCCGTGCCGACATTCTTGTCCGCATAGGTCGCGCCCGTGTTGGAAACGCTGACCAGATCACCCGCGATGATGCCGGCAAGGTCCGCGCTGCTCAGGGAGGCGGTGGTGGTGCCGTCATAGATCTTGCTCACCGTGCCGGTGAGCTGACCGGTCAGTTCCTTCTTCGCGATCGTGCCGCTGCCATCGACGAGCGCGACCTGATAATTCGCGCCACCATTGCCATCGCTGATCGTGTAGGCATTGACCTTGAGCGTCCGACTACCGGCATTCTTGCTGTCGAACACCTGCGTCGCGGAGGTCAGCGTGTCTCCGGCGATCAGGCCGGAATGCGTCACCGCGCCGGTCGAGGCGACCGTGCCGTCATAGGTGCGGCTGTCCGCCGCCGCCGTCAGCGTCAGCGCCGCCTTGCCGATCGTGGCGACGCCATTGGCGACCGTGCCCAGCGTGTAATTGCTGGCGTCCACGCCCGCGAGGCCCCAGCCGCTGGCCGTGACGGCCTTGCCCACGCCCGCATTGCGATCGACGAAGGCGAGCAGCCCGCCGCCGGCGCTGACCGTGTCGCCGGCCACGACGTTCGCGAGCGTCACCGTGCCGGTGGCGGCGGTGGTGCCGTCATAGGTCTTGTCGTTGGCCGCCGCCGTCGCCGTCAGCAGACGCCGCGTGATCGTGCCGCTGGCCGCCGAACCGACCGTCGCGACATAGTTCGCGCCGCCATTGCCGTCAGAGATGACATAGCCCGCATCGACCTGGAGCGAGCGGGTACCCGCCCTCTGGACGTCATAGGATTGGATCGCGGCAACGGTGTCGCCCCCGACCAGACCGGTGACCTGGACCGCTTCGGAAGACGTCGTGGTGCCGTCATAGACCTTCTGGCCGGTGACGGCCGTCAGGGTGAGCGCTTTCGCCGTGATCGTGCCGATCGTGCCGCTGACCGTCGAGGCGAGCGAGTAATTGCCCGCATCCACGCCCGACAGGCTCAGGCCGGAAACCGAGACCGCCTTGTTCGTGCCCGCATTCTTGTTGCCGTAGACTGCGGTGCCATGCACAAGCGCCGTCGTATCGCCGGAAACGACGCCGGTCATCGCATAGTTGGCGTTGCTCAACGTCGCGCTGGTCGTGCCGTCATAGATCTTGGACGCCGTTCCCGTCAGCGTCAGCCCCAGCGCCTTCTTCTGGATCGTGCCCAGGCCGCTGATCGTGTTGCTGGCCAGGACATAGTTCGCCGAATCCGCGCCGGTCAGCGACAGGCCGCTGACGACCACCGCCTTGCCGGTACCCGCATTCTTGTCGGAATAGACGCTGGTCGCGCCCGCGCCGAAGGTCACGGCCTCGCTGCCGATCACGCCGACCAGGGACAGGCCACCCGCGCCGATCGTGGCGGAGTTGGTGCCGTCATAAGTCTTGCTGATGTCGACCACGGAGGCGGTCAGCGTCTTCGCGGTGATCGCGCCGATATTGCCCGTCACGCTGGTGGCGAAGGTGTAGTTGGCGGCGTCCGCGCCGGTCAGGGACATGCCCGTGACCGTGACGGTCTTGCCGGTGCCGACATCCTTGGTGTCATATGCCGCGACGCCGGTCGACAACGTCGCGCTGTCGGAGCCGAGCAGGCCGCTGACACTGAAGTTGCCCGACGTCAGTGTCGCGGTCGTCGTTCCGTCATAGACCTTGCCGGCGGTGCCGCCCAGCGCGATCGTCAGGGCGCGCGCCAGGATGGTGCCGTTGTTGGTGGAGACGGTGTTGGCGACCGTATAGTTGCCCGCGTCCGTGCCCGTCAGGGTCAGGCCAGCGACCACCACGGTCTTGCCCGTGCCGACATTCTTGTTCGCGTAGCTCGCCACCGCACCGGCGCCCAGCGTGGCGCTGTCGCCCGTGACGAGGCCCGTCAGCGTGACGTCGCCCGCCGACAGGCTGGCGAAGGCGTTGCCGTCATAGGTCTTGCTCAGTGCGCTGATGCTGGCGGTCAGCGCCTTGGCGGTGACCACGCCGACCTGTGCCGAGGTCGTCGCATTGACCGAATAGTTGCTGGCATCCGTGCCCGTCAGGGCCATGCCCGACACGCTCACCGTCTTGCCGAAGCCGACATTCTTGGTGTCGTAGCTGGCGGTGCCGCCGCTCAGGCTCACCGTATCGCCCGCGAGCACGCCGGACAGCTGGTAGTTGCCTGCCAGCGTCGTGGCGGTGGTCGCGCCGTCATAGATCTTGCCGACCGTGCCCGTCAGCGTCGCCGTCAGCGCGCGGGCCGTGATCGTGCCGATGTTGCCGGTGATCGTGTTGGACGCGATCTGATAGCCGTAGATCCGGTTCGCGCCGTTGCGGGTGACCAGCGCCAGATCGGTGGCGGTGATCGTCTTGCCCGTCCCGACATTCTTGTCGGCGAAGGTCGCCGTCGAATAGATCGTGCCGGTGTCGCCGTTGAGCAGGCCGGTCAAGATATAGTTGGACTGCGGCAGCAGCGCCGAATCCGTGCCGTCATAGACGCGGCTGTAGGTGCCCGTCAGCGTTACCGTGACGGTCGGCGAGACGGTGTAGAGGAAGCCGTTCCCCAGCCCCGCCGGGCCGCTGGAGCCATAGGACGCGCCATATTGGATGAAGCTCGCGGCCAGGCCGCCCCGCGTGTCGAGGGTCGGGTCCTGCGACCAGACCAGCCAGCGGCTGCCGCTGTTGACCGTCAGCACGCCTGCGCCGGCATTGTTGACGAACTTGCTGCCGCTGACGACCTGGAGCGGCGAGATCGCATCCGAGCCGGTCGCGGTGAGGGTCGCCCCTGAGGCCAGCGTCAGATCGCCGGTGGTACGCAGCGCCGCCGTGCCGAACTTGTTCGTGCCGGAAATGACCAGCGGGCCGGAGTTGACCAGCATCATCCCGTTGGCGATGTCGATATCGCCAAGCGCCGCAATCTCGTTGCCCGACCGACCGAACGACACTTCATTGGCCTTGCCGCTGAGCTTGGTCGCGGAAATGTCGACCGACTGGGTGACATTCGCCTCGCCAGCGAGCACCACCTCCTTCATCAACAGGCCGCCTGCGCCCGCGTTGGACAGCGTCAGGATCCCCTTCGCCCCCAAGGTGATCGAGCGGTTGAACGCGTTATAGCCGCTGACCGAGCGGAAGTTGATCGACGAGGCGCTGTTGTCGCCGAACTGCACCACCGCCGGTCCGCCACTGGCGAGGGAGGTGATCGGATTCGTGGCGATGAAGATATTCTGGTCGATCGTCAGCGAGCCGTCGTCGAGCGCCGTGAACAGCAGGGTGCCCGCAGGCGCGAACACCACCGGCCCGCCCGCGCCGCCCAGCGACATGGAATTGGCCTTCAGCTTCGCCGTGCCCGCGGTGGTCGCGGTGCCGATGCGGTAATAGCTGCTCGACGAATGCTGGATGCCCTTGCCCGCGCCGTTGTCGACGCCGGTCAGGGTGATGTTGTTGGTCGCATCGATCAGCCCGGTGGACGCGCCCGCCTCCAGCGAGATGCCCGCATTGGTGGTGGCCGTGCCGGTCGCGGTGCCGGTGATCGAGACGTCCTTGCCCGTGACCGTGCTGGACATGAGGACACCGTGCGAGCCGGTGCCGCTGCCGCCGACGCCCTTGACGGTGACGGTGCCGCCCGTCAGCGACTGGGTCGCGCCGGTCGTACCCGCGATCACGACGCCGCGCGTGGCGTTGCCGGTCGTGCCACGGGTCGAGCCCGAAAGGTTGATCGCGCCGGTCGCCAGCGCGGTGACGCGCCCGGTGCCGCTGGTGCTGACGCCCGGACCGGTCCCGGTCGACGCGCCGAAGAGCGTGACCGCACCGCTTTCGGCGGACAGGGTAAAGTCCTTGACCTCTACACCCGCGCCCGTGCCGCTGCTCAGGCCGTAGATCGACAGGTTGCCCGCCCCGATGACGCCGATATTGGCGATCGAGACGAAGCCGTTGACCGAGCGGAGTTCGAGATCGCCGCCGATGGTGTTCACGCGGCCGCCGATGCCGGAGATGACGGCACCTGTCGCCTGCATGGTGGAGACGAAGGTCGAGCCCGCGATGGTCGGATCGACGATCGCGGTCAGTGCGCCGGCACCGCCACGCGCGAGGAAGTTGCCGCCGTTGGTGTTGACGACGCCCGAGCCGGACACGCCGACCGTCGCGCTGGTGGGACCGCTCGCGGCGGGATCGGCGCCGCCCTGCAGCGTCACCGCCATCTTGCCGGTCGTGGCGCTGATCTCCGAGGACACGTCGACATTGCCGTAGGACTTCAGCGTCAGCGAAGCGGCGCCCGCGCCGGTCTTCACGATCTTCGACGTCATCGCCATGTTCTGCTTGGTCGTGATCGTCATCGCGCCCGAGCCGGTCTGCTCGATCCAGTTGGTCGCCGAGCCGGACCGTGCGACCTGGTTCGCGAAGATCCTCAGGTCACCCGGCGTCTTCACGCCGTCGGAGGTGAACGTGTTATTAGCAGTGGCCGTGATGGCCTTGTTGGCCGCCTGGGTAATCAAGCCGGTAGACATGAAGTCCAGCGACGTGAGATTGATCACACCGTCGCCAGTCTGATTTATAGCTCCCGCATTAAATGAAGATGCGGATGTGATATTGATGTCGGATGCAGCAGTTACCGTCGCCGTCCTTATCGAGGACACAGAATTCGCAGTAAACTTTCCACCGATATTGAGACCGAACGAGAGGTCGATGTGGCCCTTGGAAGGCGCGCCATTCGAGGTAACCGACAGATCGCTGGCCGCAGTGGTTATGCTACCCCAATATACATCACCGCCGCCGGTGATGCTGCTAGCCCCGCCACCCGTTTGATTGGTAGTAGCCAGAAAACTAATGTCTTTGTTGGCCTGGACATTGAACGCACCCGCAGAGGTGATAGTGATGATGCTACGTTGCCCCCCCGCAATGCTCACGTACGAGGAACCCAGGGTAGTACCGGTCATGCTCAGGCCGCCGGTGCCCGCCGTGATCGTGATCGGAATGCTGTTGGCGCTGGTGTCGCCGAGTTGGATGGCGCTGGCAATATACCCAGAACCGGCCGCCGCGCCGCCCTCACCATTCAGCGTGAGCAGGCCGTTGGTCGTCTTCAGCTTGAACGCGCCGGTTCCCTCGACCAGCACAGCCTGCTGGCCGGTCGCCGAAGCCTTGCCTTCCAGCGTCAGCGCGCCCGTGGCACTGATGTCGGTGGTGCTGGACACGCTCTGGCGCCAGATGCCGATGTTGTTCGTCGAATTGCCCTTCAGGACCATGTCGCCCGTCGAGCTGTACGTGCCGCCCGCAAAGGTTAGACCCGCACGCGAAACGGCGGTGCCGGTCATGAAGACGCCGCCGGTGCCGCCGGTCACGGTCGCGCCGTCGTTGATGTTGATGCCGTCATAGCCGCCGCTGCCCGCGGTGCCGGTGATCGTGATCTTGCCCGCGCCGGAGGTGGTGACCTGCGGATTGCTCTGCAGGCTGACGCCGACCGAGGTGGTGCTGTCACCCTTAAGGGTGATGTCGCCGCCCGCGGCGCTGATCGAGCTTGCGAGGATGCCGTACGTCCCCGGCGCGCTGCCGGTGACGGTGATGTTGCCGCCGCCGGTCGACACCGCGCCGCCGTTCATCTTGACGCCGACATTGGACGTGCCGACGCCGATCGCCGCACCGCCCGCCGCCGATCCGCCGCCGATGGTGAGGTTGCCGCCCTTCGTCGTGACCGTCGAATTGAGCTCGACATAGCCCGTCGTCGCGTTGTTCGAGCGGCTGTTGAGCAGGACGTTGAGCGCACCCGCGTTCGAGGTGATCGCGCCGCTGAAGGTGACGTTGGAGTTCGCGCGGACCGTCAGCGTCGATGCGTCGGTCGCCGTATTCTTGGTTACCGACGCCAGCGTCGCGGTTTGGCCAGTCGTTAGCGTGATGTCGCCCTTGCCCGCGGTGGTGATCGCGCCGAGGGTCATGTTGCCGGTCGAGGTGGCGGTGATGACGCCGTTGCCGGTTTGGCCGATCGTGCCGGTCGAGAGCGTCCCGTTCGCCGCGGTCAGCGTCGTGTCGCCACCCGCGCTGATTGCCTCCGTGCTGATCTGGGTGCCGGAGCTGATGGTCAGCTTGCCGGTCGTGCTGCTGGCCGCGCGCAGGTTGAGGAGACTCGCCGAACCGGAGGCGATGGACAGGTCGCCGCCGCCGCTCTGCGTGAAGCTGCTCCAGATGACGGCGCCGCCGGTGCTGGTGATGCTGCTGTTGCCGCCCGCGGTCTGGGTGGCGGTGATATAGCCCTCGATCGACTTGTTGCCGCTGATCGTGACCGCACCGCCCGAGGTGATGGTGGTGATCCCGGAGTTCGGCGTGTTGATGCTGTAGGTGGCGCTGCCCAGCCCGGTGCCGACCATGTTCAGGCCGCCGGTGCCCGCCTCGATCGCGACCGGCGTGGCCTGGTTGCTCGTCCCCAGTTGGATCGCCGACAGATAGTGCGACGAATCCAGCGCGGCGTTGCCGCCGTCGCCCTTCAGCGTCAGCAGGCCGTTGGTCGTGCGCGCGGTGAATTTCGTCGTTCCGGCGACGCTGACGCCGGTCTTGCCGGTCGCGCCGGTCTTGCCATACAGGGTCAGCGCGCCCGTGGCGCCGACGGTGGTCGGATTGGCCGTGGTATTGCGATAGAAGCCCGATCCCGTCGTCGCCGTGCCCAGCACGCTCATGTCACCGGTGGACGTGAACGTCCCGCTGCCCATGGCAATGCCATAGGCGTCGGTGGTGGTTCCGGTCAGCGTGGCCCCGCCCGTGCCACCAGTCACCGTCGTGCCGTCGCTGAACAAAAGGCCGGAGCCGCCGGAGCCGGTCACCGTACCGGTCAGCGTGACCTTGCCCGCGCCCGAAGTCGTGATCGCGCTGTTGGAGAAGGTGGCGATGCCGTGGCCGGTGCCGGAGGTACCGGTCACCGTGATGTCGCCGCCGCCAGCGTTCAGCGTCTGGATGCGGACCGTCGTATAGCTCGCCGCATTGCCGAGGATCGAGATGGCGCCGCCGGCTGTCGTGATGCTGCCGACAATGTCGACCGCCGCGCTGGACGACGTTCCGACCGCCGCACCGCCCGCCGCCGATCCGCCGCCGATGGTGACGGTGCCGCCGTTCGTCGTGACCGCGACACCGGACGATACCACCACCCATCCGGTCGAGCCATCGGTCGACCGGCTGTTGAGCAATATGTTCAGCGCACCCGCCGTCGTGCTGATGTTGCCACCGACGGTAAGATTGTTCTTCGCCCGGACCGTCAGGGTCGAGGCGTCGGTCGCAGTGTTCTTCGTGATGGTCGGCAGGGTCAGGTCGCCCGCCCCGTTGGTGAGCGTGATATCGCCCTTGCCCGCCGTGGTGATCGCTCCCATCGACAGGCCACCACCGGAGGTGAGCTTGATGATGCCGTTGCCGGTCTGGGTGACCGTCTGGAGCGATATGTTGGTGTTCGTCTGGCTGGCGCCGGTGACCGTCAGGTCATCCCCCGCGCGCAGGTTCAGCGTGTCGATGTTGCCCGGAGCCGTCAGGCTGAGCGTGCCCGCCGCTGCAACCAACCCCTGCGTCATGTTGATGCTTTGCGCCGCATTGACCGTCAGATTGCCGGCGTTCTGCGAGAAGGTTCCCCAATATACGGAGCCGGCCGTGCTGGTCAGCGTACTGGCGCCGCCACCCGTCTGGGTGGTGGTGGCATAGGCCCACATGGTCTTGTTGCCCGTGACGTTGATCGCCCCGGCCGAGTTGATCGTCATATAGCCGGGCCGGAACGATATCAGGCTATTGCCGCCGTTGCCGAGGGTATTGCCGATGATACTCAGGCCGCCGGCGCCCGCCGTGATGGTGGTGTTAGGCCCATAGCTGTTGGTGCCGAACAGGATCGCGCTGTCGAAGATGTTGTTCCCGGCGTTCGCCCCGCCCTCGCCCTTCAGCGTCAGCAGGCCGGTGGTCGTCGTCAGCTTGAAGTTGCCGGTGCCGTCGACGAAGAACCCCTGAAGGCCGGTCGCGCCGCTCTTGCCCTCCACCGTCAGCGCGCCCTGCGCGGTCAGGCTGGTTTCCGCACTGATCGATTGGCGGACCAGACCATAACTGTTCGTCGACGTGCCGAGGATGCTCATGTCACCCGCGGAACTGTACGTCCCGCCGGCGAGCGAAACGCCGACACCGCCGTTGCCGGCAGTGCCGGTGAGGAAGACGCCGCCGGTGCCGCCGGAGATCGTCGCGCTCGTATCGTTATAATAGGCGGCGCTCGAAGTCGACGCCGCGGTGATCGTGATCTTGCCCGCGTCGGTCGTTACGAGATTGGTGTAGGGCTGAAGATAGACGCCCTGGCCCGAATCGGAGGTCCCGGTCAGGGTGATATTGCCGGCACCCGCGCGGATGCTGTTTACCAGAACACCGATGCCGGTCGGCGACGTGCCGGTCAGCGTCACATTGCCGCCATCGGTCGTGATGGTACGCGCGGACACGCCGTAACTGCCGGCACTGATCGCCGCGCCACCCGCGGCCGATCCGCCGCCGATCGTCACGCTGCCGCCGCGCGTCGTGATCGTCTCGTTGAGCGCCACATACCCCGTCGCCGCATTGGTGTAGCGGCTGGTCAGCACGACGTTCAGCGCACCGGCATTCTCCTCGGCACTGATCGCGCCATTCAGGATGATATCGGCGTTGGACCGCACCGTCAGCGTCGATGCGTCGGTCGCCGCCGCCTTCTTGGTGATGGCGTTCAGGGTCGTCACGCCCACCGAAGAAATGTCGATTGCGCCCTTACCCGCCGTGCTCAGCGCATTGAAGGTCAGCGTGCCGCCCGAGGAGAGATTGATGGCGCCGTTGCCGGTCTGTTCAACCAGGCCGTTCAGGCTCACGGAACCGGACGCCGTCGCACCGGTAACGGTCATGTCCCCACCCGCGCGGATGGCGGACGTGCCAATCGAGTTGGTGGCGAGAAGAGTGAGTCCGCCCGCGGACGAAACCAGGCCACGCGACACAAAGAGCCCGCCCTGATTGGCCTGGAACTTCAGCAGCGCCGACGCCGACCGCTGGTCGTACGTCCCCCAGGTCAGGTTACCCTGCGTGGCGGTGATGGTGCTGTCGCCGCCGCCGGTCTGGACGGTGTCGATGACCGCGTTTATCTCGCGGTTGCTGCTGACGTTGATCGCCCCGGCTGAGGTGATCGTGGTGTAGCCGCCATTGGGCGACATGATGCCGTAAGCGGCGCTGCCCAGCGCCGTGCCGATCATGCTGAGGCCACCAGCGCCGGCAGTGAGGATGACCGATGTAGGGTTGCGATTCGAGCCGAGCTGAATTGCTGCGAGATAATCGTTCGACGTATTGTAGGCAGCGTTGCCGCCGGCGCCCTTGATCGTCAGCAGCCCGTTGGTTGTCGTCGCCTTGAACGCGGCGGTGCCGTCGACGACCAGGCCCATCTTGCCGGTCGCCCCTGTGACGCCCTCCAGCGTCAGCGCACCCGTCGCGCTGATGTCCATTACATCCGCGACGTTACCGCGGACGAATCCTCGACCGGTCGTCGACGTGCCGGTGATGGTCATGTCGCCGGTCGAGCTGAAATTGCCCCAGCGCATGAAGACGCCGGCTTCCCCGGTGCTGGTGCCGGTGATGGTGACACCACCTGTGCCGCCGGCGATGATGGCGTTATTGCCGAAATCGACGCCGAAATTACTGTTCGACGATGTCGTTCCCGTGATCGTGACCTTGCCCGCGCCCGAGGTCCGGAGCACGGAATTGCTGTTCGTCGTGACGCCGGTACCCGAGTTGCTTTCACCGATGATCGTCACGTCACCGCCGCCGGCGTTGATCGTCGCGTAGAAGGCACCGGCGTAAATCGTGCCCTTGCCCCTGGCGGTGACGTTGCCGCCCGCGGTATCGATCGTACCGCCCAGGAAGAGGGCGTTGGCGTTGCTGCTCTGCGCCGCACCGCTCGCCGAGGCACCGCCGCCGGCAAGGACATACCCGCCGTTGGTCGTGATAGCGTTAGCGACGATGCTCCCTTCCGCACCCCCGTTGGCGCGGCTGTTCAGCACGACGTTCAGCGCACCGACAGTCGAGGCGATGGAGCCCGAACTGTTCATGGTGATATTGCGATCCGCGATCAGCGACAGGGTGGCGGTGCCGCCGCCCGACTTGGTGATCGGCGCGCTGACGGTGATGTCGCCGTTGCCGGCCGCGGCGCTGGCGGTGCTGATGGTGACGCTGGTGCCCGCGCTCAGGCTGGAATTGATCGTCGCGTTGTTGATCACCGACGATGACGCCGCCGGGGTGTAGACGTTGGGCGACCCACCGTTGAAGCTGCCGTTGGTGCTTGCCGCGGTCGAGATGGTGATGTCCGACGGGTCCAGCAGCCACTCGCCCGACGTGCCGCTGCCCGCCTTCGCATCGACGGTGCCCAGCGCGTTCAGCACGCTCAGCGACGACGTCTCGACCCGGCCGCCGTCGGTGGCGCCGCTGGCGTCGATCTTGCCCAGGAAATTGGTGTAGTGGTCCGACCACAGCACGGCCTTGCCGCCCGCACCGGTACTGCCCGACACGTCGATCTTCGCCGTGTCCGCCATCACCACCGCGTCCGCGCGCGCGATGTCGTGATCCGCGACGCGCAGCGCGTCCGTCATGCCGCCCTGCCAGTCGCCGCCGACCAGCACGCGGCCGCCCTGGCTGCCCGACGCATCCAGCGTCGCGCCGCTGTCGAGCAGGACGTTCTTGGCCGTCGCCTCGATCGCGCCGCCCGCGCCGTCCGCGCGGCGCGCGGTCAGCGTGCCCGAAATCCGCGCTTCCCCGCCCTCTGCGGTCAGGAAGATGCGGCCATCCTTGGCGGACACACCTCGGGCGTTGATCGCGCCGCCCGTGTTGCCGGCGAGCGCGTAGATGTTGCCGCTCTGCGCACGCAACTCCGCCTCCGCCGCCGCGATCGCGCCGACATTGGTGGCCGAGGTACCGGCCCCGCCGACCACGACCGAGAATTTGCCCGCCGATTCCGACTGGTCGCGCAACAGCACCTGATAACCCGCGAGCAGACCCGCCGTGCCCTTGCCCGCGTCGATCTCGCCCTCGTTCGTCACCTTCGACGCGACGAGCGCGACGTCGCCGCCCAGGCTGCCGATCTTGCCGTAATTGACGATCGCCGCTTCGCTGACACCGGACAGCGACAGGTCGCCGCCCGCCATGAATGCCGAATTGGTCAGATCCTGGGTCGAGCCGACGAAGCGACCGCCGACATTGATCTCACCGGTCTTGCCGATGACGATGCCGTTGCGGTTGATGAGGTAGACCGACCCTTCGCCCTTCATCAACCCGTCGATGACGCTGGTGGACGCGCCCTTCACCCGGTTGAGCGTCGCGCCGTCCCGGCCGTTCTGGAACGTCACGGTCGCGCCCTTGGCGATCGAGAAGCCGTCCCAATCGATGATCGCCTTGCTGCTCGCCTGACGGACGGTCATGTCCATCTCGTTCGACTGCACCGTCGCCTGGCCGACGACGACCTGGCCGCCGGTCGGCAGGGTCTGAGCGAAGGCGGGAAGGCTCAGAGGCACCAGCCCTGCCAAAGACAGACCGAAGATCGGCGCCGAAGCGAAGAACTTGGAGCGGGTGCGTGAACGAACGATCATTTTTCTATCCAGTACAAAATACGCGACGGATCGCCTTCGCTTGGCGAGCATCTAGCTATCTTTTATGCAAGAACTTCGCCTAGTGCCGCCAAGCGGAAAGCTTTACTTCTTGCGATCGAACTAGTCGTTGAACTCGAACTGCTCGACGTCTTCCTTCGCGACGGCGTCGCGACGGGCGATCAGGACATCCCACTGCTTGAGCGACAGCAGGTGCGCGTCGACTGCGGTCACGACGCCCTGCCGCACCATTTCGGCCAGCTGCGCGTCGGGCAGCGCCCGCAGCTTCTCCTCGGACACGCCGTAATAGTCCGCGATCACTTCGCGCTGCTCGCCGTCACCGCTCAGGGCGAGCGTGTGCTTGACCTCCAGCAGGTCGGCCTCGATCAACTGCTCGACGAACTGTGCCGAGCGCTTCCGCTCCGCCTCGAACTCGTTCAGGAAGTTGATCGCGTTCTTGGTGAAGTCGGTCGGCTCGCCTTCCTCGAACAGGGGAGTCCCCTCCTCGCCCTCGACGAAACCGGGGGCTTCGCGGTCGATGCACACCACGAAATTGTCGGTGCCGGTGCCGGCCAGCGTGAAGGGATAGCGACGCAGATAGGCCGGGACATAGACCCCCGCCTCGAACCGACCGTCCTTCAGGAACAGGTTCTGCCCTTCCTTCAGGCCCAGGATCGCCATCGGCGTCTTTTCCGGGCCACCGAAGACGATCGGGAAATAGTGCATCGCCTGCACGAATTCGCCGACGAGCAACGGCACCGCGTTGACCGCACCGACCTTGGCCAGCGGCTGGCCATCGTCGACATATTTCAGTTCCGCATGATCCTGCGAATGAAGAGCCTCCGGTTTCGCATAGAGATACTGCGATCCGGCCAGTTCAATCGTGCTCATAATATCCACCTTCGCTTTGATTTCAGAAATTGACGGTCGTGCGTATCTGGGCACGCCATTCGCCGGCCTGCGTCCGCGCTCCGTCACGGATCGCCCAGGCCGAATTCAGGCCGAGCGACAGCCTGTCGCCCAGTCGATAGTCTCCACCGACGCCGCTCGATGCGATGGTCGCGCCCCGGTGCGTGAAGTTGTCGACGCCACGCCCCATGTCGAAGAAGAGATAGGGGGACAGCGTCCCCATGCTGCTCGGGAACGACACGGCGGGAAGACGCAATTCGTTGCGGAACACCGCGCCCCGATCGAACGCCCCCTCATCGGGGGTGTAGCCCCTGACGAGACCTTCGCCGCCCAAACCGAGCTGCGCGGGAAGCGGCAGGGCACTGCCGGCATATTGCACCGAGAGCTGGCCGACATAGGCCAGCCCCAGCGGCAACCGTTGCAGGCCGGCCACGTCGATCGTGGCATAGCCATAGCGGTCGTCGGGCGTGCGATTGTTGGTGAACGCCGCCAGCCGATTGCTCGCCCGCGAACCGGGATTGCCCGGGCTGACATGGAGGTTCGCCGTGGTGGAAAGGCTACCGTTTGCGCCCTGCCACGCCATCGACCAGCCGAGCAATATCTGCACGAGGTCGGCCGTCGCATCGAGCGCGACCTGCTTGCCGAACAGCACCACGCGATGCTGATGCTTGGTCTCGACGCCGACGACGACATCGCCGGATCCCGACGGCAATCCCAGGTTCGACAGGGCCGAGCGATAGGCGATAGCGGCTTCGGTCGTGCGCTGCCGAACCGAGAAATCCTTGTTGATCACCTGGTTCGTCAGCGCATCGCTGAACGTCAGCTCGACATTCTCGCGCGGTAATGTCGGAATATAGACCCGGCCGCCCTGCGCCCGATAACGCGGTTGCCTGGAGATAAATTCCGAATTGCGCCACCATGCATCGTCGCTGCCGGTGAACTGGTACGACGCATAAGCCCCTGGCAGCCCCGGCAGCTTGAAGAGCATCCCGACGAAGAAACGGTCGAGCCCGGTCGATTCCGCGCCCGTATTCGACCAGCCCGCATAAGCCCGCACCGGAGCCGGTGGCCGGGATATGAGGGTCAGATCGGTCTTGCCCGGCTTCGCGCTGGGCGCGAACTGGGCTGCGACCGGCGTGAAGGGATCGCGGTTCAACCATTCGATATCTTCACTCAAGTCCTGGCTGTTGACCGGACCGTCGATCTGCGCGCGGATGCGCCGCTTGACCGCCGCCGCAGACCGGGGCGAGAGACCCGTGACCTCGACGCTGCCGATCCGAAACTCCGTCACGCGGAGTTGCAGCACGCCGGTGGTGATCTCCTGCTCCGGCGCGCTCAGCGACACGAACGGACGCCCCTGCGCGCGCGACTGACGCGCGATCTCGGCCTGGATGCGGGCGATCAACTGCCGCGAAAGCGGCTGACCCAGAAACTTCCTGAGCGCCGCCGTGGCGGACGCCCGATCGACCGAGGGAACGTCCGAGATGAAAACCCCGTCAGGCAACGACGCCGTATCGCGCAGCGCTTCGCCCTGGTTCAGCAGCACCACCGCCCGCAGCGCCGGCCCGATCGGCGTGCTGTCGGCGTCCGCCGGAAGCGCATCCTGTATCTCGGCCTGGGGAGCCGGGGCCTTGGGCACGGGCGGAAGGTTCCGCTCGACGGCGGTCTGCGCCGACGCCTGTCCGCACCAGGACAAGGCCGTCCCGGCAAGCAGGAACTGGAAGATCAGTTTGGACATGGTCACCGCTTTTGACCCTTGGTCTTCGCGGGCTGGGCGGGTGTTGCGGGAGCCGTGACGGGCTGCTTGCGCGCCCACGCCTCATTCCGTTCGGTCATCGCCTTCATGGCATCCGCGAAGCCGTTCAACGACAGCGGCAGGACCAAGGCCTGGCCGGTCTTGTCAGCAACCGCGATCAGCCCCTTCTGCGCCTTGAAGAATGGTTCGAGATCGGCCCGGCTGACGACACGGTCGATATAGCACCCGTCCGCCTCGCAGCGGGTTATGCGATAGCCTGGGACATCCGTCTTGTCGTCGAGGCGAACCAGCGCCTCGGGCTGGACGAATACCCCGAGCGGAACCTGGTACTGCACACCGTAGCGATCGTCCTTGCCCGCATAAGCAAAGGAAAAGCGCAGAAGTTTGTCGCCATCATCCTTGCGCCGAACCGCCTGGACCACCTCACACGGGGGCAGCCCTTCGCGAACCGCACACACCAGCGACCAGTCACCGAAGCGATCCACCGTCGGCGCGGGGGCCGACGCGGCCGGAGCCGCGGCTTGAACCGGGGAGGCCATGAGGAGGGCTGCCATCAATAGGTTGCTCATTTTTTGAATCTCTCAGCCTCATTCTGCAAATATTCTTCTTTGCAGACGCAAATCCATGCGACGCAAACACCAATTCAAGGCACTGAATTTCCCGGTTTAATCTTGGATCAGCGCCATCAGAAATTGAACAAGCATCATCCTCAACCACCCGATTAACGAGATTTGCGGTCTATTAACCGCCCAGACCGCCGTCACCGAATCAATCGACCGGCTATTTGACGGGATAATGCTTCCCTTATGGCAAATAAAGGTAAAGCTTGAGTAAATTTTTACACGTTATAGTTAATTTCAATAAATTTAAGCAGTTAAGATGCAAGACAACCACATCCGAGCCACTATTATGACCGGATTAACGTTATAAAAAACTGGAAGTATATGGATTTTTTAGGCTATTCTTCTAGCCATCTTGCGAAGGATCGCATCGTAAATTTCAGCTCGCTCGACTCTCGCAGCTCGAAATGGAGACCGGCCGCCAGGCGGGTATCGCTCGGTCAGCGAGACATACGCATCGGACCGACCATCAAATCCGGGCGAAAGCGCTTCCGCATGGCGCGGCTCCGTCACCGCCGCAGGAACGCCCTCACATGGTGGGATAGACCCACGATAAAGAATATCGCCCACAACCAACACACCCCCCAGTGCGACCGCTCGACCGCCGTTCGATGCACGGCCTGGATGCGGCTTTGACATCACATGCAGCCTCTTCGGCATCGAGCACGATCGTTATGCCAAGCGGTCCGGCGCCCCCCCCCTGAAAACGCTCCCTAACGCCTTGCCATCCTCCCCGCCTCGACAGTCTTGGAGGGACGAAGCGAGCCACGCCCTCCTATCCATTGCCCTCGCCCCCCCCAACCGTCGCCGACCCTGCCCCCGCAGCAAACCGATCCGATCGACATTTCCACCCGCGAAAGATAAGCTTGACGCCACACCCCTTCGGCCAAGCGGGTATCTCGCGGACCGAGTTGCGACGCGCCATTCCCCGAAAGCGCGCCGAATACATCACCGGAAACGCCCCTTATCGACCCAGTGTCGACGACGATTTCAGTAAGTTCGCGAACGAACGCACCCCGCAACTTGCCCAAGACTTGAAACCCGAGCACCAACAAAAAACAGTAGAAGTTTTCGATGCGAAAAGTGAGGCGACCCAGCTCCCCATGCTCGCCCCACGCCCTTTGCCGGCAACCTATCAGCCATGCCGAAAGCGATGAAAACTCGCACCTCTTTGATGACACCAATTTCGCCATGGCAGGACCCAGTATCGCAGCGACATAAGACGCTGAACATTGCGATACTTTAGCCAAGATCATGAAAATCGACAAGCAACCGTTCCGGATACGTTTCGAAATTATCCTTTCGACAACCTACAACATGATGTTTTTTAACCAGAAATTTTTTGCCAAATGGATATTGTTCTTCGATTTCTGCCATTTACTTACGACGTCATGGTCTGATGGTTAAATTGCCTTTAAATACATTAAATAGCAAACTTTCTTTTGTTTTTTGGCGCTGATGACCCCGATGATCCGCGACCACGATGCTTTTGGTTTCTAGAACTGTTTTCCGATAATATCGGACGGATTCCGCGTTCTTTCAGACCCATTTTGCCGTGACATATCGTCGGGCGTAGTGATTCGGACGAACAAGCTATTTTTTAACCATTTGCCGCGCCTGATCTGGTTAATCTCGTTTGATCGAAATCAAAAGCGCCGCCCTTTAGTGATGGAATCGCTATTTTATTTCGATCCTTGGATGTGGGCCCATTCATTGGGTCTGGAACCATTTCCGGGAGGAGATGCCGCCGCGCGATAGCTTGTCGCTCGGCTGTCGGATCGGCGGCTCGCCGTGCCAAGCGCGGCCAAATTCAGTACGCCACGAATGCAAGTCGAAGGAAATCGGCAAGATACCAGCCTGGACCATTTGGCACGTCCCGGGCAGCGGAATGCCTTTGCAGCCCCGTGAAGGCCGCGCCGTGCGAGATGTAACGACCGTGACACGAGGTTGGGATCAACCACTCCCAAGAAGCCATCGCCAAGGGGTTAGCGGCATCGATCCGCCGCCGCAGACCTTCCGAACCCCATGCGATCATCCTTGTCCAAAGCAATCCGCATCGCAGCGCGGAAGGCGCGGCCCAATTCGGGACTTTAGCCGGGAACATCGGCAGTCGGGGCACCAATGCGTCGATCATGATCGCGATACTTCTCTCTCGATCACGCCACCCTCGACGTTAGAGGACGCAGCAAGTCATTCGCCAAATGGGCGACAACTTGCTGCGCCGTTCCATTTCAGCAGGTCTATGAAAACGACCTGCTGCGCGGGATTGACCGTCGCTGTTCAGTTCCCGACATAATAGACCGAGCTGCCGAGATTGATCTTCGGATTCAGCTGCTTGTAGGCAACATCTCCTTCCGATCCGCCAAACATCGCGGTGATGTAGGTGGTGTCACGTCGATCGTTCAGGGACATGTCACCAACGACTTCGGCCAGCGTCACGATCGGCATCCGCTGCTCGATCGCATCGACCCGAACGACCTTGCTCATCGCCTCACGGACATCGCCCGGGCTGCCGCCGGATGCCGATGTCGCCGCCGCGAAGCGCGTGAGGCGGTCATCCGAACGCCGGCGTTCGACGACCGCGCATGAGCCGGACAGGGCGCCCCCTTGCGAGGCGCAGGACAGCGATCCGTCGAACCGGTTGCCCTGGCCGGTGAGCGCGATGTCCCCCGCGGCCGTGAAGGTCGCGTACCCACCGGCCTGGATCGGCCCGGACTGGCTAATCGAACCGACACCACTGGTCCCGGCCGTCACGGACATATTGCGCCCCACGGACGTCGGCCCGGTCAGCACGGCATCGCCACCGGTCACGATCGTCAGGTCACGCTGCGTCACGAGCGTGCCGACCTGGACGCCTTGCTGTCCATGGAGGGCGATATCGCGGCCGGACAGGTTCCGGATCACCATATCGCCCGCCCCCTGCCGGACCGTCACGTCGCCGGCCATCGCGATGCTGCCGCCCGTCTGCATCAGGCCGTCCGCGATGCCGATAGAACCCGCCCCGCTCAACTCGCCGCCACGTTGGACAAGCGTATCGATGCTCAGCTGGTTCGCGACGACCAGGCGTCCCTGCAGCATTTCGAGGGCCGCATCCGTCGCGTTGGAAACCCGGTCGGCATCCGGCGTGCCGGTCAGCCGATCGATGAACACCGTATCGGTGCCCTGGAACGTGACCCTCACGCTGGTCGGCAGCCAGACGCTCGCGACGTTGGCCAAGTCCGGGATCGCTCCGCCAGTCCAGTTGGCGGCGTCGAACCAGCTCTTGCCGTCACCGCCCCCGGTCCAGGCGACGCTGTCCCGGCGCGTGATCGCTCCCGCCAGGCCGGTCGGCTGGACGAGCGTGTAATTGCCCGCATCGACGCCCGACAAGGTGTAGCCGGTCACCGTCACCGCCTTGCCGGTGCCGACATTCTTGTCCGCGAACCGCGCGTTCACGCCCGACGTGACGAGCGCCACCGAATCCTGCCCGATCCCGGCAACGCTGCCGCCGAGCATCGGCGCCACCGTGTTCCCGTCATAGGCCTTGCTCCCCACGGTCAGGTTGCTGATCCGCAGCGTAGCGGGCGTGATGCTGGCGGTCGCCGTCGGTGCCGATCCGGCGATGCGATAATTGCCCGCATCCGCCCCGGTGAGCGCGCCCAGGCTGCTGAGCGTCACCGTCTTGCTGGTACCGACATTCTTGTCGGCAAAGCTGCCGGTCGCTCCCGCGTAATTCAACGCGACCGTATCACCGGCCAGGATACCGGTCAGCGACAACCCGCTGGTATCGATTAGGGCGGCGGTTCCGGCATCATAGACCTTGTCGCGCGTCAGCAACGTCCCGCCGAGCGTCACCGACAAAGCGGTGATCGTCCCGGTCAGGCCGGTCGGCTGGGCCAGCATATAGTTGCCCGCATCGCCGCCCCACAGTGCGAAGCCCGACGCGGTAACGGCCTTGTCCGCGCCGACATTCTTGTCCGCGAACTGGCCGACGCCAGCCTCGATCCGGACATCCTCTCCCGATACCGCGCCGACCAGACGGCCACCACGGAAGGATGCGGCGATCGTACCGTCATAGGTCCGGGTTGCTACCAGCATGTCGGCGATCGTCAGTGCCTTGGCGACAATGGCCGCCGATACGCCGCTCGAAGGCGCCAGCACGTAATTGGAGGCCAGGCCGCCATTGGCGCCGTCCGACAGCGTATAGGCCACGCTCGTCATATAGCTGCCGACATTGCGGCCCGACAGCGCCGCCGCGACACCTTCGACGCCGAGGGTTTCCGTACCCACCAGGCCCGAAAGCGCACCTATGCTCAGCACACCCGCCGCCGTCGTGCCGTCATACGCCTTGTCCGCGATCGACGGCGTGCCGATCGACAGAATCGCCGGGGTGATGCTCGCGGTCGCCGTCGGCGCCGTCGCCACGAAGAGGTAATTGCCCGCATCCGCCCCGGTCAGCGTGCCAGCCGTGCTGAGCGTCACCGTCTTGCCCGCACCGACATCCTTATCGGCGAAACTGGCGGTCGCACCGGTATAATCCAGCGCCACCACATCGCCCGAAACGCCATTGACGAGCGTCAGGCCAGTGGTGTCGACCGATGCGCCGGTGGTGCCGTCATAGCGCTTGTCGCCTGCGACCAACTGTCCGGTCAGCGAAAGCTGCCGGGCGGTGATCGTGCCGGTCAGCCCGCTCGGCTGTGCCAGCGTGTAGTTGCCGGCGTCGCCGCCCCACAATGTGAAGCCCGATGCGGTAACGGCCTTGTCCGCGCCGACATTCTTGTCCGCGAACCGGCCGACGCCAGCCTCGATCCGGACATCCTCCCCCGATACCACGCCGACCAGGCGGCCGCCACGGAAGGACGCGGCGGCCGTGCCGTCATAGGTCCGCGTCGCCACCAGCATATCGGCGATCGTCAGTGCCTTGGCGACAATGGCCGCTGACACGCCGTTCGAAGGTGCAAGGACATAGTTGCTCGCCACGCCGCCATTGGCGCCGTCCGCCAGCGTATAAGCCACGCTCGTCGTATAGGTGCCGACATTACGGTTCGACAGTGCAGTTGCGACACCCGTCACGTCGAGTGTCTCCGCACCCACCAGGCCCGACAGCGCGCCGATGCTCAGCGCACCCGGGGCCGTCGTACCGTCATACGCCTTGTCCGCGATCGACGGAGCGCCGATCGACAGAATGCCCGGCGTGATGCTCGCGGTCGCCGTCGGTGCCGATGCGACCAGGACATAGTTGCCTGCATCCGCGCCGGTCAGCGCGCCCGCGGTGCTGAGCGTCACCGTCTTGCCCGTGCCGACATCCTTGTCCGCAAAGCTGGCCGTGGCGCCGGTGTAATCCAACGCGACCGCATCGCCCGACACCCCGTTGCCGATCGTCAGGAAGCGCGTGTCGATCGACGCTGCCGTCGTCCCGTCATAGGCCTTGTTGTTGACCAGCAATCGACCGACCAACGAAAGCTCGCGGGTCGTGATCGTCCCCGTCAGCCCGGTCGGCTGCGCCAGCGTATAGTTGGCGGCGTCAGCGCCCGTCAGCGTGAAGCTGGCGAGCGTCACCGCCTTTCCGGTGCCCACATTCTTGTCGACGAACTCACCGTTGATGTTGCCCCTCGTCACGTCATCGTTCCCAAGAACGCCCGTCACGACTCCGCCCGTGACGATCGCGCTCGTCGATCCGTCATAGACCTTGGGGGTCACCGACAGGCTGGAGACGGTCAGCGCCCTGGGCGTGACGACGGCCGAAACCGTCGAGGGCGCAAGCGTGTAGTTGGATGCCAGACCGCCATTGGTGCCGTCCGACAGCGTATATGAGACGGTCGTCGTGTAGTTCCCGGCATTGCGGCTCGACAGCGCCGCCGCGACACCCGCGACGTCGACCGTCTCCGTGCCCACAAAGCCGGAGACCGTACCGATACTCAGCACACCCGGGGCCGTCGTGCCGTCATAGACCTTGTCCGCGATCGACGGTGTGCCGATCAAGAGGATGGCCGGCGAAATGATGCTGGCCGCATTCGTCACCGACGTCGGTGTCAGCGTGTAGCCATATACCGGCTTGCCACCCGCCGACGCACTCAGGATCGACAGCCCCGTGGCGGTGACCGTCTTGCCCGACCCGGCGTTCGCATCCGAGAAGGACGCGCCCGTCGCGTCCAGGATAACCCTGTCGCCCGACAATACGCCCGTGGCGACCAGCCCGTTGACCCGCGCCGTCGTCGTCCCGTCATAGGCTTTCGACGTCGCTCCCAGGCTCGCCCCGATCGCCGCCGTGCGTCGATACATCAGGCCGTTTCCAGCCCCCGCGATGCTGCTCTGCCCGTAAGTCGCGCCATATTGCTTGAACGCGAAGTTCAGACCGCCGATCTCGTCGTTGTTCGGGGTGCCCGACCAGATCGACCAGGAACCGGCTGGCGTGACCAGGGCACCGGCCCCTGCGGTGTTGACGAATCTGTCACCCACGATGGTGATCGCCTCGCCCGACGCCCCCGCCGTCAGCACCGCTCCCGACAGAAGCACGACACCATTCCCCTGGGTCGGCCCATCGTTGATCACACTGATGCGACCGGCGGTAATGGACGAGAGCGAGATATCGCTGCTGGCATAATATGTCTTGTCCGTACCGCTCCGCAGTTCGAACACGGCGTCGCCGGTGCCGGCATTGATCGTCGAACCGGACGCCATGGCAATGGCCGCCGCACCGGAATCGCGCTGCGCATCGACCACGCCGTTGGAGAGCCAGTCGTTGGCGATCACCGTCACCCCGCCACCGGCGGTGGCGATGTCCGCATTGATCAGGACCGACCGGCCCGCCTGCAGCGTCAGCGCACCAACAGGCAAGGAGCCCGCGGTCACGGACACAGGCCGACTGACCGTGATATCGTTCGAGGCCTGCAGCGTAACCGCCGTACCGCTGGCGAGTTGCGCCGCCAGATCGGTAGCGCTGACCGTCACGGTGTCGGATGGGTTGCTACCATAGGTCGGCGTTGACCAGCCGGCATTCGATGGGGGAACGTCGCCGAAGAGCAGGACGGCGCCCGATCCCGCATCAGCGTTGGAAGCACCCCGCTTGCCGGCAACACCAACAGCCAGCTTATCGCCGGTGGCGTTAAAGGCAACGCTGTTCCCAAAGTTATCATATGGATCAATCTGGGTTACATCCAGACTCGGCGTATTAGGATCCGTTCCTCGCCCAATGCCTGTCGAGAATACGCCTCCCGAAAAATTACCGTCGCTGAAGGAGAATAGTCGGACATACCCGGAATACTGGAAACTGTTATTGGCACCGGCATCATAAGGCGCGCCAACGGCCAGCTTTGTACCATCGGCGTTCAGAGCGACGGCGCTACCGAAGAATTCGTTCCGCCCCAATCCAGTGACGTTGATGTTCTTACCGCCGGTCTGCCCCTTGCCGATCACGGCAGTCAGCGATCCACCGCCAAAGGTGGTATCATTGAAGCTGTAGAGAAACACTGCGCCAGTTTGCTCACCGGCATTTCCGGCTGTCGCAAAGGCCGAGGCGCCGACTGCCAGTCTGTCCCCGGCTGCATTCAAGCTGACGGATCGTCCAAAGTCGCCGTTACTGACCAGCGTGGCGAAATTTATATTATTGCCGCCAGTGTAATCCCTGCCGATCGTAGCGATGCGGGAAGCACCGCTGAAATTGGTGTCACTGAACCCGAACAGGTAGGCAGCACCATATTGCAAACTCTGCGTCGTATAATTCTGGCCATCATCGCCAGGAACACCGACAACCAAGCGGTCACCGCTTGCATTTAATGAAACGGAACTTCCGAAATAGTCATAGCTCCCTACCCCAGAAACGGAAATATTCGATCCGCTATAACCAGAACCCATAATGATGGGCGTCGAAGCACCGGAGAAATTTGTATCTGAGAACCTGAAGAGATATACAGCACCGGCATTTATAACGGCATTTGACGCCCCCATATCACCGGGTGCCCCCACGGCAAGTCGCGTGCCATCAGCGTTCAAAGATACCGTTTGGCCGAAGGCATCGGATTGTTCCAAACCGGAAATATTGATATTCTTGCCACCGGCATATCCCCTGCCGATGATACCTTCCAAAGCACCGCCGCCGAAGTTGGAGTCCGTGAAGCTGAAGAGATATACGGCTCCTGCTCCGTTCGTGGCGTTGTCTACTCCGCGATCGCTGACTGCGCCGACCGCCATCCGGGTCGCCGTCGCATTCAGTGCGACACTAGCACCGAAGTGATCGTTTTGCTCGAGACGAGCGACATCTGTCGGGGTATAGCCCTTCCCCATGATTCCGATGTAGGACCATCCTTGCTGTGCCACGACGTCGCCGATGATCAAATTCTTCGGGTCGAGCAGCAACTGCCCCTTCCCCACGGTCACCCGGTCCAGCGCGGCGTGGCGCAGGTCCTGTGCGGAGGAAATCTCGACCGACCCGTCGGCAGCGCCCCCGCGCGCATCGATCGCGCCGAGGAAGGTGGTCTGCGCATCGGACCAGATCACCGCCGTGCCGCCGTCACCACGGCTCGCCGACACGTCGATCCGCGTCCCGTCATTGACGAAGCTGTGCCCGGCGGCGGCCAGCGTCGGCAGGGTGCCCCAGCGCCCGGTGAAGCTCTGCGCATAGGGCTTGGACGGATCCGTGGCCTTGCCGCCCTGGAACGCGCCACCGATGCGGACCAGGCCGCCCCGCTGCCGCCCCGTCGCCGAGATCGTCGTGCTCAACAGGCGCAGGTCCATCGCGGTCAGGTCGATGCGCCCGCCCGCGCCATAGACACCGGCCGCCCTATACTGACCCGAGGCCATGGCGGTGCCGCCGATCACGGAACGGATCGCGCCGCCGTCGATCAGCCCCGAGACATCCGTGTGCCCGTCGCTGTTCTCGAACAGCCGAGCCGCGCTATAGCCGACGCTACCGCCCGACCCCAGCGCGCTCGCCGCGCGCGTCGTTCCGCCCAGCGACAGCAACCCGCCGCTGTTGACGGTGATGGTGCCGCCCGTCTGGCGCAAGCCGGTGGCGGAGGCGTCGATCCCGCCGCCCAGGGCGACCGCTCCCCCTTCGACCGCGACGGCGCCGCCACTGGTCCCGGTCGCCAGGATCATCGACCCCGTTTCGGTGACGATGCCGCCCGAGCCGCTCAACGTGATCACGCCGCCCTGGGAGGAGGCGGAATCCGCACGCACGACGCCGCCGACATTGACCGAGGCATTGACCACCTCGCGCGCAGCGGTGGCGGTCAGCAGGATCCGGCCACCCCGGGCCGCGATCGTGCCCTCATTCTCGACCAGCGCCTTGAGCGGCGTGCCGGACGCATCTTTCAGGGTTTCGCCGATCGCGTCGCCCGCGCTGAAACGCACCAGTCCGTCGCCATAAAGGTCGATACCGAAGCCCTTGCCCGCGCCCAGCGAGATACGGCCCATATCGGCCTGGATCAGCCCGGCATTGCGCACGCGCGGGGCGACGAAGGCCGCCATGCCGGCGTCACGGATGGAAATCCGCCCCTCGACGACGATTTCCGCGCCGGCATTGCCGCCATCGTTGAAGCGCAGCACCCGGTCCCCGGCCATGAAGCCCGCCGCATCGATGTCGTGCGAGGTGACGATCAGCCCGGCGGTATCGACGGTCGAGCCCTTGCCGAACAGCACGCCGTTGCGGTTGATCAGCACGACCTGGCCATTGGCCTGGATCGAACCGAGGATCGTGGACGGATCGCTGCCGGTCACGCGGTTGACCGTGATGGACTTCGCATCGGGCTGGCGGAAGATCGCCGCGTCGCCCGCATTCAGGGAGAAGCGGTTCCAGTCGAGAATCGCCCGGTCGCTGGTCTGGTTGACGACGGTCTGTGCCGTTCCCTGTCCGGTGATCGTCGCCTGACCGGCTACGACCGTTCCGCCGACGGTTTGCGCCTGCGCGGATGCGGTGTGCAGCAGCATCCCCGCCGCAACGGTCAACGCGACGCCGCTCGTGCCGCAATACCAACGCTTGCCCCTGTTCGTCATCACTTCTTCACCCCGTGTTTTTCATATGCCTCTGGTCGCGTCCGGCCGATCCCGGCCGGGCGGGATCAGAAGCGGAAGCCGATATTGCCGACCAACCGGCCACCATGGTCGAGCGGGCTGCCCGTCGGCGCCCGGACGATCCGGCTCGCCTCGATCCCACCCGAAATATGGTCGGTCAGGCTGAGCCGAAGCCCGAGACCCGCCGATGCGGCCGAGGCGCTGCGACGCTCCTGGGGAAGCAGTGCACCCGCCTGCCAGATGCGACCCCCGTCGATGAAGCCGTAGAGTTGTGTCCCGAACGACACGCCATCGACCGCGCCGCCCGTGCTCCAGCGCAGTTCCGCACTGCTCAGCACGCAATGGTCGCCGACCAGCACACCGGCATCAAAGCGTCGGCCGAAACGGCGGCCGCCCAGGCTGCACTCCGCCGCGCTGTAGAGGGGGCCGCGCGCGGCCGCCTGGCCCTGGGTGGCGACCAACGCCGACACCTGCCCGCCCGCCAGGGCGAAAAGCGGCTGGAGGCGCTGAACCTCCATCGTCACCAGCATATAGTCGAGCCGACCATTGGCGCGGCTGTTGGCCCGGGCATCGAACCAGGTCAGGCCCGTCTCGACGCCCAGGCGCAACTGCGTCACGGCCTGCTGGCTGTTCGTCTCGCCATAATTGAGAGCCGCCGTGGCCGAACGCAGCCGATCGCGCATCTCGCCCGCGCCGAGCAGCTGGGAGTCGGCATTGGCCAGCCCCGTCCCCACCTCGATCCCCAGATTGCGGTTGCGCGAGCGGATGATCGGATAGGCCAGCGAAACCCGCGCCGTGGCCGTATCACCCTGATAGTCGAGCAGGCGCAGCAACGGGGTGACCGGACGCGTATGCGAATAGCCACCCGACAGGTTCAGGGTCAGGCCATCGGGGCCGATCATGGAGCTGTAATCGCCGGACAGGTTCCAGAAGGCGTCGTCCGTGACGCTCTTGAACGCGCCCAGGCGCACCCGGTCGCCGCCGGTCAGCACGCCGTTGAAATCGACCGTACCCCCGACGACATGCGTCCCCAGCGAACGCGGCAGATAGCTGTTATAGCCGACATCCATGCCGCGGCGCATCCGCGCGATCTCGATGGTCAGGACCGAGCCGCCCATCACGTCCTTGGCAGGCGACAGGGTGGCGCGCGCGCGGACGCCGGGCACATCGTTGATGAGGAGAAGATAGCGTTCGAGATCGGCCGTGCGCAGCGGCCTGGACGCCTTGATCCGATCGGCAATGCCCGCGACGGGCCCGGTGTCCAGCAACCCCTTGGGCAGGGGCTCGCCTACGAACTCGACATGGTCCACGAAGCCTTCGACGACGCGGATCACGACATTGCCGTCTTCGATCCGCTGCTCGGGCACGATCGCGAAGGACAGGGCATAGCCTTTACGGCTGTAAAGCCGCGTGATCGCGTTCGCGAAGCTGAAGACGTCTTCGACCGAGACTTCCTCGCCCGGCGCGTGCTTCCATTCCTTCAGGATTTCGGCAACCGGGATCGACTGGGCGCCCTCGATCCGGACATCGCGCCACACGAAGCGCAATTTACCCGCATCGGCGGGCGCCGCCTGCTGTTCGCCTTGCCCGATGACGAGTCTGGGAGCGGGCTTCAACTCCGGCGCCGCCTCCAGATTGCCGCCGACCCGGTTCGGATCGACCGTCGAGGGAACGCCCTGCTGCGCGAAGGCGGGCTGGGCGGCCAGCACCGCACCGAACGTACCCAATGCCCAGGCCAGGTGACGAACCAGGGCGGCATTGCGCGACTTCCGGAATCGAAACCGGGCAGACGAAGCGAGGAGATGATCTGACAAAGTTACCTCATTGGAAAAGGATGCGGGCCGAGCGCCCCGATGATCGCGTGCCCCCGTGCCGATGGACGCAACGAATGGACGCGAGCGGGCGACATGCGAGGACGGATGCCGCAACACGGACCCGTCCGGACGAGCCGTTCCGGAAAGTCGTTGCAGCGCGAGAAAAAGGGGCGAAATCTCGCGCTGCATTCCGCTCGCCCGGATGGAGTCCGACCGAACGAAACTCGAAGTGGATATGCGTGCCCGAAACCGACGAAGCCGCATGCGTCGAGCGCCAGGGCCTGACGCTGCGCCCCGCTCCGGCGGGAGCAGGCGGATCATCGACCGCGCCCGACCGCGATCCCGACTTGCACTCTTCGCCGAAGTATCGACACCAGCAACCGGCGCTTCGGGCACCACAAGCCCGCCCTCGCCGCGATCGATCAAATATCGAGCTAGGTACGAATGCGCGGCTGGTCGCCCCTGTTTGACGGAAGTCAATAATGTGACTGTTTTGCTGGCGCCATCCCGGCGACGGACCGATCCGTCGCCATGAGTGATCCAAGTAATTACACAGCCAGAGCTTGCACGCCTGCTTATCATCATTTTCGCGGCAGAATAGAAAACGGTTCCAGAATTATCTTGCACGAAATAGACCAAGTATTTCTTGTCACCATACAGGCTACAATTATTTTTCATGCGAATGACCAGGAACGAGAAAGCCAGACGTAAATTCTGTCGACACAACGACATAGATTTCGACATGGCCGCCTCCACATCGTTATGACACAAAACTATTTAATTTGTCTTTTTTAACCCAAATTATAACCATCTACAAGTTTGTAACTTAGATTTGATGCTAGCCTTGGGGAATTGCCCGCAAACAAGCCCATGTCTTTGAACGAAAATTATGACTTTCTGAAAATATATTCATCACAGGCATCAGGTTTATGGTTAATATCAATATATAAACGTAATTTCCTCTAAGCCATGGCAAAAGAAGCATTTTAAAACTAAAAACTATTCTTACCGTCGTAAAAACTTTTGAGTCTTAACCTTATTTTTTGCTTTCCGCCCGCCCCAAACGGCCGCCCCTCTCAGGGGTATATCAGCCTGAGGTATGCGATTTTGACCAAATCATCAGAATGACGAATTTCTTCGAATTCCTGTCATTGCCAATTTGGCAATTCCCCATGAACCGGAAGTCGGAACAGACCTCCGGCGCCAAGAGTGTTTTCCAAGTTTTTTCTATGCCTTGGAGGCCAGCAAGATTGCTTTTTGAGTATTGCGGCAAGAGCGACCGCAACAACGCGGCGGTCGTATCGTGTGCCGGTCAAAGCGACCGGCACGAAGTTTCAACCGCTAAGCGTGAAGCTCAAGGATCGGCAGAGTGATCGCAACACCATGAGCATTGCCCTCGCGGCCCATCGCGGGCGGCTTACGCCATGAGAGTAAGAAGGCGGTCCCCCTCTCCAAGCGCATCCGCAAAGTCGCCATCCCTCACGATGACGCTGTCTGCAAACATCGCAACCAGATGGGGTGATGCTTTGGCCGCCTTATGCAATTCCGCCGCATCGCCACCGGCTGCGACCGCCGAACCATCCACTTCGACCGCTTCGTCCACCGCGCCGCCGCCATGATCGGGCTATGGCGAATGTCGATCGACCCTAGAGACGTGGCGAGGTCGCGACTTTCCTTCGGCTACGGTACGTCACGCAGTGCCAGCATCGTCGTCATCGGACAGCACTTCGCCGCCATCCTTGCGGATGAAACTGATCTTGCCCTGCGTTTCCAGGATCGCCCAAGCGACTTGGTTCATATGGGCGATTCCCGCCAACCGCATTTCCGCCTCGACCTCTGCGCGCGTGATGCGGTCGCGGCGAAGATTCTCTTCGATCAGCTGGCCATCCCGGATGATGACCTGCGGCCGACCATCCAACAGCGTCTCCAGCCTGGGCGACAGGTAAGTCGCCCAGCTCATCACCAGCGCCCAGAAGGCGAAGGTCGCAATCGCGAGGATCGAACCGGTAAGGCTGAAGTCGTTATGCGTGACGCCTTGCTGGACCAGGTCGCCCATCACCACGATGACCACCAATTCGAAGGGCGTGAGTTGGCCGATCTCGCGCTTCCCCAGCAGCCGCAACAACAGGTAGAGCGCTGCGAACGTCACCGAAGCCCGTAGGACGATGTCCATTATGGCAAGACCGGAATGGCGATGTGCGCCTCGGTCAGCGGGGCGTCGTCATCCAGAAGTGTGACGTTTCCCGCCACATGGCCGATCAACGGCGGATTGGTCTGGCCGTCGATTTTAACTTCCAATGTCTCCCCGGCCTTCAGTCCGCCATATTCGAAGCGATACTGCCCATGCTTGAAGCTCTCATTGGTCGGGGCGGGGACCTGACTGTTGATGGTCAGATCACGCCACAAAGTCGCGTCCACCCCGATGACGGGCTTGGCAATGGCTTGTCGAGCGGTGACCCGAATACGGGTTTCGAAAAACAAGCCGCTGCGTAGCGGTCGGGCGATCTTGAGTTCCAGCGAAGCGGCGGGAGCGTTGACAGTCATGACGGGCGCGGGCGCACCTCCCAGCAGTCCGGTCGCCGCCACGGCCAGCGTTGCGCCCAGAACCACGGAGGCGAGCGGGCTGGCATGCGCCCGAAGCCCTCGCACGGGTGCCACATGGCGCTCTTCGATGCCGTCAGGCAGGTCGGTGCCATCCCTCTGTTTCATCGGGCCATTGTGCGCCTATGTTGGCGGACGATCGGCGTCGCTTCGTCATCTCCGATCCCATGCCGCCGTTTCGTGAGCGCATGCCGAGTCCATCGTACCGCCAAATCAATCGCTGCGTCGCTCGCCCGTTCGGCGATCAGGCCTATGGCTATCCCGGCGACCACATCGCCAGCGTAATGCGTTCCGCGCGGCACCTGTACAACGGAAACCGACAGCGCCGCACCACGGGCAGCGACCAAATGATCGGGATAGGCTCGCGCAAAGGCCTCGCCGACCGCAACCGCACCGGCGCTGTGGCCGGATGGGAAGGAATTGTCCTCGTGGCGGTCGCTATCCCCCCGGCCTACCCGCGGATCGTCACCGTTTTTCGGGCGTCTGCGGTCGATCACGGCTTTAATCCCGCTCTTGGTCCACGTCGCAACCGTGTGCGCCGCCAACATCCTGAAGCCGGCACCGGTGAGGTGCCGATCCCGTCGGGCGATGCCGAGCGCGATCGTGGCGGCGCAAATCGTCCGCATTTCCGGCTGATCGCCGATCTCGCTGGCGGTGCCCATCAGCCGCACCGGCCAGCTGTCGCGCTCGTCATTCACTTTCGAGGTGATCTTGCGGTCAGCCCGCTCGACAGCCGTGGTTTTGCGTTCCCGATCCATGGTCGTTGAACACATGGATCAATCCTTTGGCTCCGCCCCATCGGCGTAGGAATGTGCTGTCTTATGAAATGACTGCCGCATAGTCTGGACGTGCGAAGCGGCTACGCCACCGTGACCATGGTGCCCGGTTCTGACCGGAAGTGGTGCCCCTGGCCGGACTCGAACCAGCATGCCTTGCGGCGTTCGATTTTGAGTCGAATGCGTCTACCAATTTCGCCACAGGGGCAGCGAAGAGGCGCTGCTAGACGAGGGTGATGCGGGGCGCAAGCGGTGATTGTCGTCGCCTACGGACAATCATGCGTGGCGATGCAGACGAAATAGACCAGGGTCGTCATCAGCACCAATGCCATAACGACCAGATAGAGTGGCAGGATCAACCACTTGGTGCTCCTTCGCACGGTAAGTAGCGCCAGCCCGATGAGCCCCGGCGTCACCGCAAGAGCGGCGAGGCCATAGATGAAGATCGGCTCCTGCGGCCCCCACGCCACCGGGTCCGACCACAGGATCGCCAACCATGTCAGCGGCGGCCCCAACACGATCAGGGCCGCGATCCCAACCGCGCGGGCCAGCGTCGATGCCCTATGCCGCTTTGCCATGGCCGAACGTTCCACGCCGCGACCGCGCGCGTCAATTGGTCGGAGGGCGCTGGCGATAGCTGAGCGCTTCGGCGACATGGATGCGCCCCACCCGCTCCGTGCCCGCGAGGTCGGCGATGGTCCGGGCGACCCGCATCACGCGGGTATAGCCGCGCGCGGTCAGGCGCATCCGCTCCGCCGCCTCGGCCAGCAGCGTGCGCCCCGCTTCGTCCGGCATGGCCCAGCGTTCGAGGAGCGCACCGTCCGCCTCCGCATTGGTACGGACCGTGACAGCCGCGTCGCGATACCGCTCGGTCTGGAGCGCACGGGCCGCCGCCACGCGCCGAGCGACCATCTCCGACGATTCAGCGGCGGAGGGTTGGAAGAGATCGACGGCGCGCACCGGCTGGACCTCGACCGACAAATCGATTCGGTCGAGCAGCGGCCCCGAGATCTTCGCCTGATAATCGGCGGCACAACGCGGCGCGCGCGCGCATGCCAGCGCCGCGTCGCCCAGATGGCCGCAGCGGCACGGGTTCATCGCCGCGACCAGTTGCACCCGCGCCGGGAAGGTCACATGGGCGTTGGCGCGTGCGATGCTGACCGTTCCCGTCTCCAGCGGCTGGCGGAGCGAATCGAGCACGGCGCGTTGAAACTCGGGAAGTTCGTCGAGGAACAACACGCCCAGATGCGCGAGGCTCACTTCACCCGGTCGCGCCTTCAGACCGCCGCCGGTCAGCGCCGCCATGGATGCGGAATGATGCGGCGCACGGAAAGGTCGTGTCCGGGTCAGCCGCCCGCCGGCCAGCGTGCCCGCCACCGACTGGACCATCGACACTTCCAGCGCTTCGGCCGCGTCCAGCGGCGGCAGGATGCCGGGCAGACAGGCGGCCATCAGCGACTTGCCCGATCCGGGCGGTCCGCTCATCAGCAGGTTGTGGCCGCCCGCCGCCGCGATCTCCAGCGCGCGGCGGGCATTTTCCTGACCCTTGACCTGGGACAGATCGGGGCCGGGCGCACCGTCCTCCACCGTGCCGCCTTCGGGCAGCGGCAACACGCTATGGCCTTTCAGATGGTTGATGAGCGACAACAGGTCGGGCGCGGCGACCACCGAACCGCCCCCGGCCCAACTCGCCTCCGCCCCTTGCGCGGCGGGGCAGATCAGCCGCTTGTCGACCGAGCCCGCATGGATCGCCGCCAGAAGCACGCCCGGCGATGGGCCGATCCGCCCGTCCAGCGCCAACTCCCCCACCACGACATGATCGGCGAGCAGTTCGGCGTCGATCACCCCCATCGCGGCCAGCAACGCAAGCGCGATGGGCAGGTCGAAATGCGATCCTTCCTTGGGCAGGTCGGCGGGCGACAGGTTCACCGCGATCCGTTTGGGCGGCAGGGCAAGCCCCATGGCGGCGATCGCGGCGCGCACCCGCTCGCGGCTCTCGCCCACCGCTTTGTCGGCCAGGCCGACCAGGTTGAAGGCGGGCAACCCCGCGATCAACTGGACCTGCACCTCGACGGCGCGCGCCTCCAGACCCAGATAGGCCACCGTGGACACGATGGTCGCCATGTACCGCCCCCCTTGCACGAGCGCTCCCCTGCCCGCACACTCTCCCTGCAAAGGTTGATCGCCGCCCGCAAGAGGGAGACGGGCCTCGATGCGATGCCGACAGCGGATTGACTTGGAACCCGGCTTTGCGTAAGCGGCTTGCCACCAAGGCCGTCCTCGTGGCGGCCGTTTTTATTCAGACGTATCCAAGGAATGAACGATGAAGCGGACCTTTCAGCCGAGCAATCTGGTGCGCGCTCGCCGTCACGGCTTCCGTGCGCGGATGGCGACGCCCGGCGGCCGTGCGGTGATCCGGGCGCGTCGCGCGCGCGGTCGCAAGAAGCTGTCGGCGTAATCACGACGCTGACCCGCCGCCGCGATTTCCTCGCGGCCAATGGCGGGCGACGCGTGGCGATGCCCGGCTTCGTGCTGCAGGTGCGCCCGCGTGACGACGGTGAAGCGACGATTCGCGTCGGCTTCACCGTCACCAAGAAGATCGGCAACGCGGTCGTTCGCAACCGGATGAAACGCCGGTTGCGGGCGCTCGCGCGCGATCTTCTGCCGGTCAAGGGCGTTGCCGGTGCGGATCATGTCCTGATCGGGCGGCAAGGCGGGATCGAGCGCGATTATGCCGCGCTCACCGCCGAACTGGCCAAGGCCCTGACACGCGCCGCGAATCCTGAAACCGCCACCGACCAGCGACCGCGCGAACCGCGCGTCCACCATGGTCGCGGCAAGGGGCGCGGCCCCCGTGGCGGCGCGCATCGCCAGCCCGCCACCCCGACTCAAGAGCCCGCGTGACCCTGTTCGCGCGGGCCTTGATCCTCATCGCGCGGGGCTGGCAACTCGGCCCCTCGCTGATCCTGCCGCCCACTTGTCGCTATCAGCCCTCCTGTTCGGCCTATGCAATACAGGCCATTGGCCGCTATGGCGCGGTCAAAGGGGGCTGGTTGGCGCTCAAGCGCATTGCGCGGTGCCATCCCTGGGGCGGGCACGGACCCGACCCGGCACCCTGACACAACTGGGGTTTCGACGTGAACCAAGACCGCAAGAATTTCGTCGTGTTCGCGGTGATCGCGGCGCTGATCCTGTTCGGATGGCCGCTCATCCAGAACAAGTTCTTCCCGAGCAACCCGCCCGCGACCAGGATCGAGGGCGGCAAGCAGGTGGCCGTGGCCAATTCCACCGCCAACCCGACCGCGACGACGCCCAGCGCGATTCGCGATCGCCGCGTGGTGCTGGCCGAAACCCCGCGCGTGGCGATCGAGACGCCCCGCCTGAAGGGCTCGATCAACCTGAAGGGCGCACGGATCGATGACCTCGTCCTGCTCGACTATAAGGAAACGGTGGCGAAGGATTCGCCCCCGATCCGCCTGTTGTCGCCGGGCGGCGCGGAGGGTGCCTATTTCGCCGGTTTCGGCTGGCGCACCGACGGGCTGAACCCGCCCGCCGCCGATGCCGTCTGGACCCCCAGCGCGCCGGTACTGCGCCCCGGTCAGCCGGTCACGCTGTCCGCCGCCAACGCCACGGGCCAGCAGTTCCGCATCACCCTGTCGGTGGACAAGGACTATATGTTCACCGTCCAGCAGACGGTGGCCAATGGCGGTAATGCGCCCGTGCCGGTTGCGGCCTATGGTTACGTCAATCGCGGCATTTCCGCCGATCCCGACACCTGGACGATCCATGTCGGCCCGATGTCGGTCAATAACGGTTCGGCCAATTACGGCCCGAACTGGAAGGATCTGGACAAGGCCCCGACCCGCTTCACCACCACCGGCGGCTGGCTGGGCTTTACCGACAAATATTGGCTGGCGACGCTGATCCCCGATCAGGCCAAGGCGTTCGACGGCCAGTTCCGTGCCGGTGCGGGCCAGACCTATCAGGCCGACTATACGCTCCAGCCGCAGACGCTGGCGCCGGGCAAGCAAATCACCCAGACCACCCGCTTCTTCGCGGGTGCCAAGGAAGTCGCGCTGCTCGACCGCTATACTGACAAGGAAGGCGCGACGAAGCTCGATTACGCACTCGACTGGGGCTATCTGCGGGTCCTCGAAAAGCCGATCTTCTATTATCTCGACTGGCTGTTCCGTCTGGTCGGCAATTTCGGCGTCGCGATCATCCTGCTGACCGTCACCATTCGCGCGCTGATGTTCCCGATCGCGCAACGCCAGTTCGCCTCGATGGCGGCGATGCGCGCGGTGCAGCCCAAGATGAAGGCGCTCCAGGAACGCTACAAGGACGACAAGGTCCGTATGCAGCAGGAGGTCATGGCCCTCTACAAGCAGGAGAAGGTCAATCCGCTGGCGGGCTGTCTGCCGACCCTGATTCAGATTCCGATCTTCTATGCGCTCTACAAGGTGCTGATGCTGACGATCGAAATGCGGCACCAGGGCTTCGTGCTGTGGATCAAGGACCTGTCCGCACCCGATCCGCTGACCCCGGTCAACCTGTTCGGCCTGCTGCCCTTCGTGCCGCCGCACTTCATCGCGATCGGCGTGGTGCCGATCCTGCTGGGCATCTCGATGTACTTCCAGTTCAAGATGAACCCGCAGCCGATGGACGATGCGCAGAAGCAGGTCTTCGCGATCCTGCCCTGGGTGCTGATGTTCGTGATGGCGCCGTTCGCGGTCGGCCTTCAGGTCTACTGGATCACGACCAACTGCATCTCGATCCTGCAACAGCGCTTGCTCTACGCCCGACATCCGGGCCTGAAACAGCCGGTGGCCAAGTGAGCGACCTCCCCCCCCCTGCCCCCTCCGAGGAACCGACCGGCTTTTCGGAGGAACTGGTCGAGTCGGCGCGCAAGCTGTTCGCCGGACCGGTCACCTTCCTGAAGTCCGCGCCCGCGCTGAAATTCCTGCCTGACCCGATCGTGCCGGAAGTCGCGGTGGCGGGGCGGTCGAACGTCGGCAAGTCGTCGCTGCTCAATGCGATGACCAACCGCAACGGTCTGGCCCGCACCTCGAACACGCCGGGACGAACGCAGGAGTTGAACTTCTTCGACGTCGGCACGCCCCCCGTGCTGCGGCTGGTCGACATGCCGGGCTATGGTTTCGCCAAGGCGCCCAAGGACATGGTCAAGCAGTGGCGCTTTCTCGTGAACGACTTCCTGCGCGGACGGCAGGCGTTGAAGCGCGCGCTGGTGCTGATCGATTCGCGCCACGGCATCAAGGAAGTGGATCGCGAGATATTGGAGATGCTGGACCGTGCGGCGGTCAGCTATCGCATCGTGCTGACCAAGGCGGACAAGGTGAAGGCGACCGAACTCGCCGCCGTGGTCGAGCGGACCCAGGCGGAGGCGCGCAAGCGTGCCGCCGCGCACCCCGACATCCTGGCCACCTCCAGCGAGGGCGGCATGGGCATTCCCGAACTCCGCGCGGCAGTGCTGGAAGCCATCGGCTGATCGCCGTCCTCGCCACCGGATCAGGAAGGCCCGTTCGGTTCCCTCGAACGGGCCTTTTTTGTGCGGTTGCGGCGCGGGTTCGGGCTCGTTACCCCTTGGTCCCATGAAGCTGATCATCGGTAACAAGGCCTATTCCTCCTGGTCGCTGCGCGGCTGGCTCGCCTGTCGACAGTCGGGCTTGCCCTTCGAGGAGGTGGTCGTGCCGCTCTATGACGAGGATTGGGACAAGCGCCGCGAAGGGGCCGAGTTCGCCCCCTCCTCCGGCAAGGTGCCGATCCTGTGGGACGGCGAGGCGGTGGTGTGGGACAGCCTGGCGATCATCGACTATCTGGCCGACAAGGTGGGTCGCGACCGCTTCTGGCCGGAGGACGATGCCGCCCGCGCCATGGCCCGGTCGATGGCGGCGGAGATGCATTCCAGCTTCGTCGCGCTGCGTCGCAAGCACAGCATGAACATCCGTCAGGTCTATCCCGCCCAGACCCCGGACGAGGATGTGGTCGTCGATCTCAAGCGGATCATGGAGCTATGGGCCCAGGCTCGGGCGCGCTTCGGGGGCGGGGGCGATTTTCTATTCGGCGCGTTCGGCGCGGTCGACATCATGTTCGCGCCGGTCATCACCCGGATCGTGACCTATCAGCTTCCCGTCGCGCGCTTCGCCCTGCCCTATATGGACGCGGTGCTCCGCCATCCCTTCATGCAGGACTGGATCGCCGCCGCACAGGAAGAGGAATGGGTGATCGAACGGTTCGAACAGCCGGTAGCCTAGGCACGGCCGCCTTCCGATCGAGCGGTGGGGCGTGGCCCGACATCATTGCGCCGTCGGCGGCACCTCGTTCAACGGCGCGCGCTGCTCCGTCGCGGGTTCGGCGACGCGCGAGGCGAAGACATAGAGCAGGATCGCCGCGATCCCGACCGCGATGACCAGCCATAGCGCCAGCCGTCCGCCCGCCTTATGCCCCTTTTGATCCGGGTTGTGATCCGGGTCGTTCATCGCGTCACTCCTGTTACCAAAGACGGACAACGATGCCGGAGCGCCGGAGGTCCGTCCCACGTGACGATCGTCATCGACAGGGAATTGCCGTTCGCCGCGCCGCTGCCTATGCCCCCGGCATGACCGACGTGCTGCAACTCGCCCAGTCCCTGATCCGCGCCGACAGCGTCACGCCCGCGCGCGGAGCCGTGTTCGACGTGCTGGAGGGGGCGCTGCTGCCGCTGGGCTTTACGGTCGATCGCTTCACCATCGGCGAGGCGCCCGATGGCCCGGTGGAGAATATGCTCGCCACCCGGCCCGGCGCGGGGCCGCATCTGGCCTTTGCCGGGCATGTCGATGTCGTGCCCGCCGGGGAAGGCTGGCAGGGGTCGCCCTTTTCGGGCGAAGTGCGGAACGGCCTGCTCTTCGGGCGCGGCGCGGTGGACATGAAGGGCGCGGTCGCCGCCTTCGTCGCGGCAATCTCCCCCGCTCCCGGCATCCCCCTGTCGCTGATCATCACAGGGGATGAGGAAGGCCCGGCCATCTACGGCACCCGCGCGCTGATCGACCGGATGGCGGAGCGGCGTATCGCCCCCGACCTGTGCCTGGTCGGCGAGCCGACCTCCGCGCACCGGCTGGGCGATATGATGAAGATCGGGCGGCGCGGCTCGGTCAATATCTGGATCACCGTGCCGGGGCGGCAGGGCCATGTCGCCTATCCGCACCTGGCCGACAATCCGATCACCCCGCTGGTCGCGATCCTGGCCGAGATCGAGGGGATGACGCTCGACACCGGCAATGCCTGGTTCCAGCCGTCCAATATCGAGATCACCGACCTGCATGTCGGCAATCCGGCCCACAACGTCATTCCGGGATCGGCGCAGGCGCGGCTGTCGATCCGCTTCAACGACGAACAGAGTGGCCAGGCGCTGATCGAGCGGATCACCGCCATCGCACGCGCCCATGCCCCCGCCGCGCAGGTGACGGGCCGCATCTCGGGCGAGGCGTTCCTGACCCAGCCGGGCGCATTCTCCGCCATGATCGCCATCGCGATCCGGGCCGAGACGGGGATCGAACCCGAATTGTCGACCACCGGCGGCACATCGGACGCGCGCTTCCTGTCGAAGTTGTGCCCGACGGTCGAGTTCGGCCTGCTCAACGCCACGATGCACAAGGTGGACGAGGCGGTGGCGGTCGACGATCTTTACGCCCTGACCCGCATTTATGCGGGCGTCATCGCTCGCGCGGGCGCCTGAACACGATATAGAGCGCGCCCTGCCCGCCATGGCGCGGATGGGCGTTTCGGATCGCCGCGATCGAGTCGGCATGGCGCGACGCGCCCAGCCAGTCGCTGATCGCCGCACGGATCGCGCCGCGCGCATGGGGCCGCTCGCTTTCGGGACGCGGCGGCTTGCCGGTCACGAGCAGCAGCACCCGGTCCCCGCGCGAAATCGCCCGCCCCAGCCCCTGGTCGAGCATCGCATGGGCAGAGGCCAGCGTATGGCCGTGCAGGTCGAGCGAACTGTCGGGCATCACGCTACCCCGCGACAGGCGCTTGTCCCAGCCGCCGTCGAGCGTTTCGCCCGGTCCCTTTTTCGGCGCAGGCGACGGCGGCGCGGGCTGGCGCAACGGTGGCACCCGGCCCTTGACCCGCACCTTCGGCGCGCCCGGCGTTTCGTGGAACACCGCCTCCATGGTGGGCGGCGGGGCTGCGGGGCGGGCGGGGACGACGGCGGCGCGCAAGGGCCGCACCGTCTCCATCACCCGCGCCCAGAGTTGCGCTTCGTCAGGGTTGAGGGGGCGCACCGAGCGTCCCGTTCTGGCTGGGCAAGCCGGCCCGTGCCAGCGTGCCGACCGGCAGCAGCAGGAACGCCGTGCCCCGCGCCGACATGCCGCCCGCCACGGCCCGCGCCGTCTCACCCGCACCCCAGAAGGTGTCGAAGCGGTTGGAACCCTTGATCGCCCCGCCCGTGTCCTGAACCACCCACAGGCCGGTCACGTCCTGCCGGTCCATCGACAGGAAGACGGGCGCACCCAGCGGTACGAACTTCGGGTCCGCCGCCGCGCTGACCTGCCCCGTCACGGCATAGCCCATCGCCCCCTGCGGCGCGCCGTTCAGCTCGCGAAAGAACACGAAGCTTTTATTCTCGCGCATGATCGCGCGCCCCTCTTCGGGATGGTCGTGCAGCCATTGCACGATCCCCTGCATCGAGGTCTGGCCCGGCCCCAGCAACCCACGCGCCTTCATCAGCGCGCCGATGCCGGTGTAATCTCGGCCATTCTGGCTGTCATAACCGATCCGCATGATCGTGCCATCGGGCTGACGCAACCGCCCGGAGCCCTGGATCTGGAGGAAGAACACCTCGATCGGGTCCGCCCCCCAAGCCAGCACGGGCGCACGGCCCTCCAGCGAGCCTTGCTCGATCGCGGTACGGTCGTCATAGGGGACGAGGTTCGTCCCCTGCACCTTGCCGCGAACCTTCTTGCCCTTCAGATCGGTCGAGAAGGCGCCGAGATCGACATCGATCAGGTCGCGCGGGCGCGCATAGATCGGCACGTCGTAACCGGACCGGCGATCCCGCGATCCGGCGATTTCGGGCTCGTAATAGCCGGTGGCGAGCGAACGTCCGTCGCCGACCTGCACCGCCTCGAAATAACGCGCGAAAAAGTCCCGTGCTCCGCCGTTCGGCACGTTGGCGGCGGCCTGGCAGGCGGGTTGCCAGTCGGCCCCCTGCGTCAGGCCGCTGGTGTCGGTGCGTCGCATCAGGCCGGGGCAGGACAGCAGGAACGCCGCCCGCGCCGCCTCCGCCTGGGGTTCGGTCATCGGCAGGCTGGCGACCGCCGGTCCGGCGATCAGTCCCGCCTGCGCCGCATTGGCCGCGCCCGGCACGGCGACGACCGGGGTCGCGGGCAACGGCGTGGACGGCAGGATACGTACCGGGCCCGAGGGCACGCGCGACACGCTGGGGCCGTTCGGCTGCACCGCCGAGCCGCCGGTCTGCGGGCGAGGCACCGGACGGGGGGATGGCTGGTGCGGCGCGCGGGACGGATAGTCACCGGACACGCCGGGCGGCACGATCCGTCCGGCACAGGCCGAAACGCCGATCGAAAGCGCGACGATCGTCGCGACGCGAAACCCTTTCAAGGCCCCCTATCCCCCCGTAACCGCGTCAGGCTTCGTCGGTGTCGACAAGCTTCCAGTTCGGGTCGCCGCTCTTCAGCGTGCGGGCGAAGGTCCAGACGTCATGCGTCTCGACCGCATCGCTCAGCGAACCGGCGATGACGTTACCCTCGGCATCGCGGGTGATGGCGGCGATATCGGCGTCGAAGCGGACGGTGATCCGCGCCTGACGCCCCTCGACCTGCGCGTCGACGATCTTGGCGCTGTCGATACGGATCAGGCGGTTGTCGAGCGTTTGCCCGGCCTCGCGCCGCTGTTCGATGGCCTCGGAAAAGGCGGCGAGCACGTCCGGTTCGACCAGATCGGCCAGCGCGTTCTCATCGCCCTGCCA
This sequence comes from Sphingomonas sp. 2378, assembly GCF_038084995.1. Lineage (NCBI taxonomy): Bacteria > Pseudomonadati > Pseudomonadota > Alphaproteobacteria > Sphingomonadales > Sphingomonadaceae > Sphingomonas > Sphingomonas sp. 2378. Next base: position 36,344 of record NZ_JAXCMJ010000008.1, on the reverse strand, counting down.
AAAGGCTTCCAGCGTCATGCGATACGCCGCCTGTGCACCGCCCAGAAACTGGGTCACGTCGAAACCCGGCTCGCCCGAGATGACCGAGCGAAGGCCCTGTTCGGCACGCGGGTCGATGTTGCGGTTCACCACCGGCGTCGTTCCCTGCACCGGCTCGGCGGCGCGCGGAAGAGTCACCGGCAGCGGGCGGTCGTCGGCACTGCGCGCCAGCGGCTGCTGTTCGTGACCCGTGCGCTTGCCCAGCACACTGTACAGCCTCAGTGCGAGGAAGAGCGCGACCATCGCGAGAAGAACGACGTAGAATAACAACACAAGCGCCTTTCACTATCACGACCGATATAGGCGCACGGGCCGACAATGAAAACCCGCGCTCCCGACGGAAGAGGGCAAGGTTGAATCCGTGCCTGCCCGCTGCTACGCGCAACGGCCATTGGGCCGAACGCGCGAACCCGCCCTTTCGGTTCCCTATCCCCCTTGACCTACACGCAAGAAGGTATTGACGATGGACGAACAGGGTTTGCCGCAAGGCTTCGAAGCGCCGACCGCAGACGGTGAGGATGCCGGCCCCGCCGCCGGTCTGATCTCGCAATATGTGAAGGACCTGTCGTTCGAGAATCCGAACGCACCGGGTATCTATCAGGCGCAGACTGCCCCTGGCATCGACGTGCAGTTCAACATCGCCGCCAGCCAGGTGGGCGAGGAAGTCCACGAACTGGTCCTGAAGATCGAGGTTCGCGCCGAGTCCGAGGGCAAGACCGCCTTCATCGTCGACCTCAGCTATGCGGGCCTGTTCGGTTTCCGCAACGTGCCCGCCGACCAGATCCAGCCCTTTATGCTGGGCGAAGCACCGCGCCTGCTCTTCCCCTTCGCCCGCCGCGTGCTGGCCGATGCGGTGCGTGACGGCGGCTTCCCGCCGCTGATGCTGGAGCCGATCGACTTCGCGCAGCTTTATCTGCAACAGGCCGAGGCGCAGGCGGGCACCGCCCAGCCCAATACCCCGGAAACCGGCCACGCCTGACCCGGACTGATCGATGAACCTGACCAAGGCGCTGGGCTCGGTCGGCGGGCTGACTCTGGCCAGCCGGGTGCTTGGTCTGGTTCGCGATTCGCTGTTCTTCCGCTTCGTGGGCGCGAATTTCGCCTCCGATGCGTTCCAGATCGCGTTCCGCCTGCCCAACATGTTCCGCGCGCTGTTCGCGGAAGGAGCCTTCTCCGCCGCCTTCATCCCGATGTTCAACCGCAAGGTGGCGGAAGGTGACAAGGTGTCGGAAGGCTCCGGGCTGGCGCAGGGGCTGGCCTTTGCCGAACACGCGCTATCGGTCCTCTTGCCGGTCCTGATCGTGATGACCGCGATCGTCGAGGTCGCGGCCTGGCCGGTCACCTGGGTCCAGACCTTCGGCTATGGCAAGGGCAGCGCGGCGCAGTTCGACTATATCGTGCTGCTCAACCGGCTGACCTTCCCCTATCTGCTGTTCATCAGCCTGGTGTCGCTGCTGGGCGGCATCCTCAATTCGCTGAATCGTTTCTGGGTCAATGCGGCGGCGCCGATCCTGCTCAACCTGACGCTGATCGTCGCCCTCCTGTTCTTCCACACGCACGACCCGATGGCGACCGCACGGAACCAGGCGATCGCGGTGTCGGTGGCCGGACTGCTGCAATTCGTCTGGCTGTGGTGGGCCTGCCGCCGCGCCGGTGTGCGGCTGAAGCTCCGCTGGCCGGTCATCAACGATGACGTGAAGCGGCTGATGAAGCTGATCCTCCCCGCCGCCGCTGGCGCGGGCGCGGTGCAGATCAACCTCGTCATCTCGACCGCGCTGGCCGCGCGTTTCCTGCCCGCCGGATCGGTCTCCTATATCTATGCCGCCGACCGGCTGAACCAATTGCCATTGGGTCTGATCGGCATCGGTCTCGGCACCGTGCTCCTCCCGACCATTTCCCGCCTGTTGGGTGCGGGTCGCGAGGTGGAGGCGATGGAGACGCAGAACCGGGGCATGGAACTGGCGCTGCTGCTCACCCTGCCCGCCACGGTCGCCCTGATCGTCTGCGGCCAGCCGATCGTCGCCGCGCTGTTCGAGCATGGCAAGTTCACCGCGACCAACAGCTATTACACCGCGCAGGCGCTGGCCGCCTTCTCGATCGGACTGCCCAGCTATATTCTCGTGAAGGTGCTGACGCCCGGCTATTATGCGCGGGCCGATACGCGGACGCCGGTGCGCTATGCGACCTGGTCGATGCTGGTCAATCTGGTGCTGAACCTGATCTTCATCTGGTGGCTGGGCCATATGGGCCCGCCGCTCGCCACCGCGATCGCCTCGACGGTCAATGTCGTGCTGCTCTATCGCACGCTGGCCCGGCGCGGGCATTTCGTTGCCGATGCGCAGTTGCGGCGGCGAAGCTGGCGGATGCTGCTCGCCGCCATCCTGATGGGCGGGGCGATGGCGCTGCTCAATACGCGGTTCCAGCCCTATGTCACCGGCACCAATATCGAGCGCTGGGGCGCGCTCGTCCTACTGGTCGCGACGGGGATGCTCGTCTATGCGGTGGCGACCTTCGCGACCGGGGCCTTCCGGGTCACGGATATCAAGCGGCTCGTTCGCCGCAACAGTTGAGGACCATCATGCGCGTCGTTTCCGGCATCAAGCCCACGGGCAACCTTCATCTCGGCAATTATCTGGGCGCCGTGAAGCAGTGGGTCGCGATGCAGGACGACATCCAGGCCAAGGGCGGCGAGACGATGTACTTCATCGCCGACCTGCACGGCCTGACCGAATGGATCGCGCCCGCCGACATGGCCGCGAACACCATCGAGATGACCGCGACGCTGATCGCGGCGGGCATCGACCCCGAACGCTCGATCCTGTTCAACCAGACCCGCGTACCGCAGCATAGCGAGCTGGGCTGGTTGCTGAACAATGTGGCGCGGGTCGGCTGGCTGAACCGCATGACCCAGTTCAAGGACAAGGCGGGCAAGAATCGCGAGGGCGCAAGCGTCGGCCTGTACGACTATCCGGTGCTGATGGCGGCCGACGTGCTGCTCTACAACGCCACGCACGTGCCGGTGGGCGAGGACCAGAAACAGCATCTGGAACTGGCGCGCGACATCGCGACCAAGTTCAACAACGACTATGCGCGCGAGGTCTTCACCCTGCCCGAGCCGCTGATCAGCAAGGCGGCCCCGCGCATCATGTCCTTGCGCGACGGCGCGTCGAAAATGTCCAAGTCGAACCCGTCGGAGATGTCGCTGGTCAAGCTGATCGACAGCGACGACCAGATCGCCGAGAAGTTCCGCAAGGCGAAGACCGACCCCGACGTACTCCCCGAGACGATGGACGGGCTGGAAGGCCGGGCCGAGGCGCGCAATCTGATCACCATCTATGCCGCCATGGCGGACCGCGAACCGGCCGACGTGCTGGCGCAGTTCGCGGGCAAGGGCTTCGGCGCGTTCAAGCCCGAACTGGCCGATCTGGCGGTGGCGACGCTCGGCCCGATCCGCGAGCGGCTGACCCGGTTGCTCGACGATCGCGGCGAGGTGGGCCGTATCCTGGAACGCGGTGCGGAGAAGGCCCGCGATTTGGCCGCGCCGATGCTGCTCGACGTGCAACGGACCATGGGCCTGCAAATCTGATGCGCTCCGGCCCTGTCGCAGACGAACAAGCGGCGGGGCCGGTGTGGGTCGGGAATCGCGTGGCCTTCGACTTGGCTCAGGCTGAACGGATTATGTGGCCCGGTGCCAGCGAGATGGGTCGCATACCGAACCCCGTTCGGCCTGAGCGAAGTCGAAGGCCACGCGAAGTAGACGCCTCCGGGGCGGCAATCGGCGGTTGGCTGGCAAGCCAGGACTGAATCATCCCGCCCCCTTACGCTCGGACGCCCTGGCGTGGCATCATGGGCATTTTCGACCGGGACCGCCCCCCGCAAGGGCCGCACGGACTATAGCAGGCGGACCCGCCCAGGGGGGCGAAACGGCGCTGGCCGAACCGGGCGAGGTTTTCCCTTGGCTTCGACTTCGCTCAGGCTGAACGGCTGGGGATAATGGGGTCATGGCCCAAACCCCGTTCAGGCTGAGCGAAGTCGAAGCCCACGCCCCAACCCGTCCCAAAGGGCGTCAGCCCTCCAATTCCTTCATCAACACCCGCACGGCATTGTCGATATCGCGGTCGGTATCGCGCAGTTCCTCGATCTTGCGCACGGCATAGATGACGGTCGAGTGATCACGCCCGCCGAACTTGCGCCCGATCTCAGGGAGTGAACGGGTGGTCAGGCGCTTGGCCAGATACATGGCGATCTGGCGCGGGCGGGCGATGGCGCGGGCGCGGCGGGCCGACACCAGATCGAGCGGCTTTAGTTCGAAATGGCGGCTCACCAGCTTCTGGATTTCATCGATGGTGATCCGACGCTGCGCCCCCCGCAGCACCTCGCCCAGCGTGGCGACGGCAAATTCCATGTCGATCTTGTCGCCGGTCAACTGCGCATAGGCGACCACCCGGTTCAACGCGCCTTCCAGCTCGCGGATATTGCCGCGAATCCGCGAGGCCAGCAGGTCGAGCACGTCGGTCGGAACGTGGATCTCGGGCAGGTCGGCGACCTTGCGGTTGAGGATCGTGCGACGCAGCGTCAGGTCGGGCGCCTTGATATCGGCAACCAGCCCCGCCCCCAGGCGACCGATGATCCGCGGCTCCACCCCGTCGAGCGACTGGGGCGAGCGATCGGCCGAAATGACCAGCCGCTTGCCCGCGCCGACCAGTTCGTTGACGGTATGGAAGAATTCTTCCTGCGTCGAATCCTTGCCCGCGATGAACTGAAGATCGTCGATCAGCAGGAGGTCGGCGGAGCGCAGCCGCGACTTGAAGCTGTGCGTATCGCGCGCGCGCATCGCGGCGACGAAATCGAACATGAACCGCTCGGCCGACATGCACAGCACGACCGCATCGGGATGCGACTCGAGAAAGGCATGGGCGATGGCGTGCATCAAATGGGTCTTGCCCTGCCCCGTACCGCCATGGAGGAAGAGCGGGCTGAAGCGCGGCGGCCCCGGCTCGGCCAGCGACAGGGCGGCATTGAAGGCGACGCGGTTCGACGAATCGACCACGAATCGATCGAAGGTCAGGCGCGGGTCGAGCGGTGGCCGGTCGCTGGGCACGCGCAGCGGCGGGGCGGGTGCCGCCGCGACCGGGCTGGCGACCTTGGCGACGCTGCGGTGAGCCGGACGCGCCACTGGTGCTTCGACCGCGACGGGGGCGGGCCGCTTGCGCGCTACAGGCTCGCCGAACAACGAAGGCTGCTCGTCATCCTGAGGGGCTTGCGGCTGGGGCTCTTCGTTGCGCGCGACGACGCGCAGCGGGGCGGCCTCCAGCGTCTCGGTGGTCAGGCGAGCGACCTTGCTGGGTGCACGGGTCTCGATGACCACGGCGCGCACCTCGGGCAGCACCGCCTTGAATTCCAGATGCAAGCGGTCCGCATAATGGCTGCGCACCCAATTGGTCGCAAAGGCCGAGGGGAGCGCCAGACGGACCGTGTCGGGCTCGTCACCCTCGATCAGTTCCATCGGCTTCAGCCACTGGTCGAACAGGCGGGCTCCGGCCGATTCGCGCAGGTTCGCGCGGACGCGCGCCCAGGCACGGGCCTGGTCGGTCGTCGGTCGCGTGGCCTGCCAATTCGTCACCCTTATGCTCCACCTATACCGACCGCATTCGCGCGGACAATGATCGTATCGATCGGCGACACAAACCCGATGGGCGAATCAAACGGATCCGGCCCGGTTATGCCACTTTGCTATTTCCATGACGCGGGCACGAAGCACCGCTGCTGGGATACCGATTATGAGCGATGGCGGGGTCCGATCAAGACCATGTCCGGCCATAAATCTGAAATAAACCGGATTGACAGGCAAAAGCCCGCAGAATCCCGTCCAATTATCTCATAACCTGTTGATATTACACGATATTAACCGATCGACCCGAATCATTCGAAAAGACCGAATCACTCGAATCGCGGATAAAGCTGGGGTTGCGCGAAACGACGGATGGTTCCGCCGGATCGAGTCCGAAAAAGCCGTTAACGCCTGTCTTGCGCGCACGAAAAAACCCGCCGGGGGACCGCCCCCGGCGGGTTTCATTCATCGCGGAACCGAGAGGCTTTTAGGCCAGCGCGGCGATGCGCTTGGTCAGGCGCGAGAATTTCCGCGCGACCGTGTTCTTGTGCAGCACGCCCTTGGCGACACCGCGGGCCATTTCCGGCTGCGCCGCGGCCAGAGCGACCGTCGCGGTTTCCTTGTCGCCAGCGGCCAGCGCGGCCTCGACCTTCTTCACGAAGGTACGGATGCGGCTGACGCGGTTGCCGTTGATGACGGCGCGACGCTCGTTGCGACGGATACGCTTTTTGGCCTGCGGCGTGTTCGCCATGAAAACCTCTAAATCTCGATCAAAAGGGATAGCGGCGCGACGCACCGGCTTTGAAGTCGCGCCCCTTACCGGTTGGTGCGCCGCCCGTCAACTGCGCTGGCAGGTCGCGCACCAGAAAGTGGAGCGCCCCGAATCGCTTCGCCGCCGCACGATCGCGCCGCATTCGCACGCCTCGCCCTCACGGCCATAGACCCGCCACTCCTTGGAGAAATAGCCCAGTTCGCCATCGGGTCGCACATAATCACGCAAGGACGATCCGCCCGCCAGGATCGCGGCCTGAAGCACCGCGCGGATCGACTCGACCAGTCGGCCGAGTCGCGCCCGCGAAATCTGCCCGCCCGCACGCCCCGGCGTGATCCTCGCCATATGCAGCGCTTCGCACACATAGATATTGCCGAGTCCCGCGACGATCCGCTGATCGAGCAGCATCGCCTTGATCGGCGCGGCCCGCCCCTCCAACACACCAGCCAGATAATCGGCGGTGAAGTCCGGCCCCAAAGGCTCGGGCCCCATGGCCAGGAAAGGCGGATAGCTGGCCAGTTCCGCCGTCGGCCACAGATCGACAAAGCCGAATCGACGAGGATCGTTCAGCGCCAGCCGCCGCCCCGTCCCCGTCTCCAAGAGGAGATGGTCATGCGCCAGCGGCTCGCCCGGATCGATCCGCCAGCGCCCCGACATGCCAAGATGAAAGACCATGGTGTCGCCGCGATCGGTGTCGATCAGGCCGTACTTCGCGCGGCGGCCCAGCGAGGTGACGGTCGCCCCGATCATCCGCTGGCGCAGGTCGCCGGGAAAGGGGCGGCGCAGGTCGGCGCGGCGCGGCTCCACCAGCGTCAGCCGCTCGCCCGCCAGCACCGGGGTCAGGCCACGGACCGTTGTTTCGACCTCGGGAAGTTCGGGCATCGTCTCTCTGCTTTCGTCGGCCAAACAGCTAGGTAGCGTTTGCCCCGCCAGCAAGGCCGGGCTAGGGCAATCCCATGAGCGATACCGTGTCCTTCGGCTATGAAGATGTGCCCCGCGACGAAAAGGCCGCCCGTGTCGGCGGCGTCTTCACCAACGTCGCCTCCAAATATGATCTGATGAACGACGCCATGTCGGGCGGTATGCACCGGCTGTGGAAGGATCGCTTCGTCCGCCGGGTGAAGCCGCGCGCGTCGGACCAGATCCTCGACATGGCGGGCGGCACCGGCGACATCGCCTTCCGCCTGGCCGAATCGGGCGCCAGCATCACGGTCGCCGACATCAATCCGGCGATGCTGGAAGTCGGCATGAAGCGCGCGCAGGAACGCGGCATCGACGGCCTGGTCTGGACCGAGGCGAATGCCGAAGTCCTGACCTTCCCCGACAGGTTCTTCGACGCCTATACGATCGCGTTCGGCATTCGGAACGTCACCGATATCCCGGCGGCTCTGCGGGAAGCGCATCGCGTGCTGCGGCGGGGCGGGCGGTTCTTCTGCCTGGAATTCTCGACCACCGTCTGGCCGGGCTTCTCCGAGGTGTACGACGCCTATTCGCACAAGCTGGTGCCCAAGCTGGGCCAGATGCTGGCGGGCGATGCGGACAGCTATCGCTATCTGATCGAATCGATCCGCCGCTTCCCCGACATGCCGACCTTCGAGAAGATGATCCGCGAGGCCGGTTTCATCGAAACCAAGGTCGAGCCGATCATGGGCGGCCTGGTCGCGATTCATTCGGGCTGGAAGATTTGATGCGAGGACGCCCGGGCGGATTCGCCCTGTGAGATTCGTGCTATGACCCAGCCGGTGGTGCATCTGTGGCGTCTGCTCAAATGGGGGCGGACGCTGGCGCGGCATGGCGCGCTCAAGGGGATCGAGCGCGATCCCAACACCCCCGCCCCCGTGCGGCGGCTGGCGCGGATTGCCCGGTTCGGCGCGCGCGTCCCCGCCAAGCCCGCCTATGCCGATGCGTTCCAGGCGATCGGCCCGGCGGCGATCAAGCTGGGCCAGACGCTCGCCACCCGCCCCGATCTGGTCGGCGACGACGCCGCGCACGATCTGCTGCGGCTTCAGGACCAGCTACCGCCCGTCCCCTTCGCGACGATCTGCGCCGCGATGGAGGCGAGCATGGGCCGTCCGCCGTCGCACTTCTTCACCTCGATCGAGGAGGTGCCGGTCGGCGCCGCCTCGATCGCCCAGGTGCACCGCGCGGTGACGACCGATGGCCGCACGGTCGCGGTCAAGGTGCTGCGCCCCGGCGTCGAGGACGACTTCGCACGCGCCATCGATACCTATCAATGGGCCGCTGCCCAGGTCGAGGGGATGAGCCCGGAGGCCGCGCGGCTTCGCCCGCGCCTGACGGTCGAGAATTTCCGCCGCTGGACCTTGCGTGAGTTGAACTTCCGGCGTGAAGCCGCCAGTGCCTCCGAACTCGCCGAGGCGATGACCGCCGAGCCCGATTTCATGGTGCCGCAGATCGACTGGGCGCGCTCCACCGCCAAGGTGCTGACGGTCGAGTGGATCGACGGCATCAAGCTGTCCAACCGCCAGGCGCTGGTCGAGGCGGGGTACGACCTGCCGCACCTCGCGCAAACGCTGGTCCGCGCCTTCCTGCGACAGGCGATCGCGGAAGGATTCTTCCACGCCGACATGCATCAGGGCAATCTCTTCGCGCTGCCCGGCAACAAGATCGCCGCGATCGATTTCGGCATCATGGGCCGGATCGACCGGCGCGCGCGGGTGTGGCTGGCCGAGATCCTCTATGGCCTGATCACCGGCAATTATAAGCGCGTCGCCGAGATTCACTTCGAGGCGGGCTATGTGCCCCCGCATCACAATGTCGCCGAGTTCGCGACAGCCCTGCGCGCGGTGGGCGAGCCGATGCGCGGCCTGCCGGTCAAGGACATGTCGATCGGCATGATGCTGGACGGGTTGTTCTCGATCACCCGCGACTTCGACATGGTGACCCAGCCGCATCTGCTGCTGCTGCAAAAGACGATGGTGATGGTGGAAGGCGTGGCGACAAGCCTGGACCCCGATATCAACCTGTGGGACTCGGCCGCGCCGTTCGTCCGCGAATGGCTGCGCACCGAACTGGGCCCCGAGGCCAAGATCGCCGATCGCCTGATCGAGGATGTGCGGACGCTGGCCCGCCTGCCCGAACTGGTCCGCCGGATCGAGGCGCGCTACCCCGCCCCCGGGGGGGAGCCGCCCGCGCCGCCGCTCAAGCAGATCGAGGTGGTGCGGATCGGCGGCGGCTGGCGCTATGCGCTGCTGTCCATGCTGTCGGCGGCGGCGGGCGTCGCCGCGACCCTGGCCGTGCTTCGGTAGGATAGGGGGGTAGGCATGCCTGGCAGCGCGCCCTCCGCCCCCTCGCGCCGTATGCCGCGACCGCTCTGGCTGGGCCAGCCGGGGCGGCTGTTCAACATATCGCCTATGGTGGCGATGGGGGTGCTGGCGCTGCTGGTCCTGTTCGTACCCGTAGCGCTGGCGACGCAAGGGCTGGTCGAGCCGGTCGCGGATCACCTGTCGCCGGTTTCGCTCGCGATCCTCGATCATGTCCGGCACGGGCAGTCCTTCTACCCCGCGGCGATCGATGCCCTGCGCGAGAATGACCGGGCGCTGCGCCCCGCCTTGCTCGCCATTCCCCTGCCCGCGCTGACCGTGACGCTGGCCGTGCTGCCGCCGGTGCTGGGGCGGGCGCTGATTGCGGCGCTGGGTCTGGCGGTGATGGCGATCTGGCTGCGGCGCGTCGCGCCGGTGATGAGCTATCGCGGCCCGGTGCTGCTCGCGGCGATCCTGCTGGCGGCGGGGCTCTATCCCTTGGTCGATGGCGCGATGGTCGCGGTGCCCGAGGCCTGGGCCGGGCTGCTGATCGCCTTGTCGCTGGTGCAGCGCCGGCCGGAGGGGAGCCTCAGCGCCATCGCCCTGGGGCTGGCGGCGATGATCCTCAGCCCCATGGCGCTTCTCTATGGCATGGTCATGCTGGCGCTGGCCTGGCGGGCGAAGGTTCGGCAGGAGGCGATCGGCTGGATGATCACCCTGGCTGTCGCGCTGCTCGTTCTGGCGGCGCATGCCCATGCGCTCCACGATCTGGTCGGCGTGGCCGACCCCGCCCTGGGCTCGCCCATCGCCATCCTCTCCCCCGGTCGCTGGGTCGCGAGCCTCGCCTCCATCCATGCGATGGGATTTCTGCCGATGGCGCTGGTCGTGCCGCTGACCGCATTGGCCGCGCTCGGCTGGGCGAACTGGCGGCAGGCGCTGGCGCGGCGGGCGGCGGCGACGATCTTGGCCTATGCGCTGGCGGGGCTGCTGACCGGAGCCCCCGTGATGATGCTTGGCCTGTCTCCCTTGTTCTTCCTGGGCGTCGTCTTCGCCCCCGATGCGGTACGCGAGTTGATCCTGGCTGCACGCGACCGGCGACGCATCACCGTGACGCGAGTCGTGCGATGAGCCATATCCTGTTGATCGTCGGCGGCGGCATCGCCGCGTACAAGTCCTGCGAGCTGATCCGCCTGCTCCGAAAGAGCGGCCACAGCGTCCGCTGCGTCCTGACCGAAGGCGGCAGCCACTTCGTCACCCCGATGACGCTCGCCGCGCTGTCCGAGAATCAGGTCTTCACCACCCTGTGGGACCTGAAGGACGAGGCGGAGATGGGCCATATCCAGCTGAGCCGCGAGGCCGATCTGGTCGTCGTCGCGCCCGGCACCGCCGACCTGATGGCACGGATGGCGAACGGCCATGCCGACGATCTGGCGACAACCCTGCTGCTCGCCACCGATACGCCGGTGCTGGTCGCGCCCGCCATGAACGTGCGCATGTGGCTGCACCCGGCGACGCAGCGCAATGTGGCGCGGTTGCGTAGCGATGGCGTCGAGGTGATGATCCCCGACGAAGGCGCGATGGCCTGCGGCGAGTTCGGCCCCGGCCGCCTGCCTGAGCCGCCCGCCATCCTCTCCGCGATCGAGGCGAAGCTGGCACCCGCCGCCCGCCCGCTGGCCGGCCGCCATATCCTCGTCACCGCCGGGCCGACCCATGAGCCGATCGACCCGGTCCGCTACATCGCCAACCGGTCCTCCGGACGACAGGGTTTCGCGGTGGCGGGCGCGCTGGCCGCTTTGGGCGCGCGGGTGACGCTGGTGGCGGGGCCGGTGACCCTGCCCACCCCGGCGGGCGTGGACCGGGTCGATGTCGAGAGCGCACGCCAAATGGCGGAGGCGGTCGACGCCGCGCTCCCCGCCGATGCCGCCGTCATGGTCGCGGCGGTGGCCGACTGGCGGGTCGAAGCGGCCGGACAAAAGGTCAAGAAGGATGGCGGCGCGGCCCCCGCCCTGACGCTGATCGAGAATCCCGACATATTGGCGAGCGTCGCCGCCTCGCCGAAACGCCCCGCCCTGGTCGTCGGCTTCGCGGCCGAAACCGAGCAGGTCATCGACCATGCCGTCGCCAAGCGTGCCCGCAAGCGGGCCGACTGGATCGTCGCCAACGACGTATCCTCGGACGTGTTCGGAGGGGATGCCAACAGCGTTCACCTGATCACCGCCGATGGCGTGGAAAGCTGGGCGCGGATGAGCAAGGACGATGTGGCCAGGGGGCTCGCGCAACGTATCGCCGATGCGCTACAAGACCGGTCATGACGATTGCTCCCATCTCCATTGCCATCAAACGCTTGCCCCATGGCGAAGGGCTTGTCCTGCCCGCCTATGCCACGCCCGGCGCGGCGGGCATGGATGTCGTCGCGGCGGAGACGCTGACGCTCCATCCGGGCAAGCGCGCCGCCGTCGCGACCGGCTTCGCCATCGCCATCCCGCCGGGCTACGAGGTGCAGGTGCGGCCCCGTTCCGGCCTGGCGCTGAAGAACGGCATCACCTGCCTTAACACGCCCGGCACGATCGACGAGGATTATCGCGGCGAGGTGAAGGTGATCCTGGCCAATCTGGGCGAGGAGCCGTTCGAGGTGGTGCGCGGCGAGCGGATCGCCCAACTCGTCCCCGCCCCCGTCCAGCGCGCCACCCTGACCCTGGTCGATGAGCTGGACGAGACGCAGCGGGGTCATGGCGGGTTCGGATCGACCGGCCGATGATCGTGCTGTCGCTCCTCGCCGCCGCGCTGCAAGTCACCGTACCGGCGACGCCCGCCACGCCGCCGCCCGCGCCGACCGCCGCCGAGCCGCCGCACGACTGGTCGACGCTGGCCGCGATCACCCTGCCCCCGGCCAGCCCCGACATGGTGCGCTTCGTCCGCGACGAGGTGACGGCGGGGCGCTGTCCCCGGGCGAAGGCGACCGACGAGCAGATGGTGCTGGTCGTGCCGCTGGCCGTGCGGCTGGGGCCGGACGGCATCGCGAACAGCGTGGTGCCGCTCGCCATCGGCTGTCCGACGGTCGAGCAATATAGCGCGGGCGTGGCGCAGCGGATGATCCGCCGCCTGACCCACCGCACGATGATGGCGGGCGATCGCTGGTATCGCACGGTCATCACCTATACATGGCCGGGATGATCCTGACCGACGACGAACTTGCCCGTTATGCCCGCCATATCGTGTTGCGGGAATTCGGGGGCGGCGGTCAGATCCGGTTGAAACAGGCCAGGGTCGCGGTGATCGGCGCGGGCGGAATCGGCTCCCCCGCCATCCAGTATCTCGCCGCCGCCGGGATCGGATCGCTCATCCTGATCGATGATGACGTGGTCGAGCCGTCCAACCTGCAACGCCAGACCATCTTCACCACCGAGGATCGTGGCCTCCCCAAGGTCGAGGCCGCCGCCGCCCATGTCGCGCGGCTCAACCCCCATGTCGCGGTCACGGTCCATCGTGCGCGGGTGACGGCGGAGAATGCGGGCGCGCTGATCGAGGGCGCCGATGTCGTGCTGGACGGGTGCGACAATTTCGCGACCCGGCTGGCCGTCGCCGACGCCGCGCTGGCCGGGCGAATCCCCCTTATCTCGGCGGCGGTCGGGCAGTTCGAGGGGCAGTTGGCGGTCTATCGCGGGTGGGAGGCGGACAAGCCCTGTTACCGCTGCTTCGTCGGCGACGCGGTCGATCAAGCGGGACTGACCTGCGCCGATGACGGGGTGCTGGGGCCGGTGACGGGCGTGATGGGCAGTCTGGCCGCGCTGGAAACCCTTCGCGCCGCCGCGCCCTTCGGTCGGGACAGCGCGGGCAGCATCCTGATCGCCGATATGCTGACCATGCGGTTCCGGACGCTGATGCTGCCCAAGGACCCCGGTTGCCGTTGTGCCCGATCGGTGGCGGCATGAGCACGCCCCCCGCGCACCCCGCCCCGCCTGCGGGCTGGTTCGACTGGACCGGCGACAAGAGCTGGATCGGCCGGATCACGGGCCTGCCGGACAGCACGCTCCATGTCCATGCGGGCATGGCGATCCTGGTCCTCACGGCGCTGGTGATGCGGCGCAAGCCCTGGGACTGGCGCTGCTGGCTGACCGTGCTGGTGATCGAGACGGTCAACGAGGCTTACGACCTGCTCCAGCCCTTCTATCCCACCGACGAGGGCAATCTCCCCGCCAGTTGGTCGGATATGTGGGAGACGATGCTGTGGCCGACCGTCATCCTGCTGACCTTCGCCTGGTTGAGGCGACGCGGTAAGCAATAGTCAGTCCCAAATCCTCCCCATCCGCGATGGGGAGGGGGACCGCCGGCCACCACCCGGCTATGCCGGGCGGTCCCCCTCCTCAAGCAAAGCTTGGGAGGAATAAGAAAAGGGGCGGTGGCCGTTCGGCCCCGCCCCTATCCTCACCACTCGGGAAACCCGATCAGGCGAACAGCGTCTTGGCGAATTCGCGTACCGCCGGACCGATGTCCTCGCGCGCGACGCCCAACGCCAGATTGGCGGTCAGCCAGCCCGCCTTGTCGCCGCAGTCGTAACGCTGCCCGTCGAAAGTGAAGCCATGGAAGGGCTGGTTGCCGATCAGCTTGGCCATCGCGTCGGTCAGCTGGATCTCGCCGCCCGCGCCCGGCTCCTGCGCGTCGAGGATCTGCATCACCTCGGGCTGGAGGATGTAGCGACCCGGGATCATCAGGTTCGACGGCGCCTTGCCCTTGGGCTTTTCGACCAGCGCGGTGACCTCGGTCAGGCGGCCGTCCTGCTTGCCCGGCGAGATGATGCCGTATTTGTCGGTTTCGCTGTCGGGCACTTCCAGCGCGCCGATGACGTTGCCGCCGACCTTGTCATAGGCCTCGACCATCTGCTTCATGAAGCCGCCGACCATCAGTTCGTCGGGCAGCAGCACCGCGAAGGGCTCGTCGCCGACGATCTCGCGCGCGCACCACACGGCATGGCCCAGGCCCAGCGGCTCCTGCTGGCGGACATAGACGGGCGAACCCGGCTTCTGGCGAATGCCGTCGATCACCGCGAGCGACTTGCCGCGCGCCTTCATCGTGGCTTCGAGTTCGTAGGAGATGTCGAAATGATCCTCCAGCGCGCCCTTGCCGCGACCGGTGACGAAGATGATCTGCTCGATCCCCGCCTCCAGCGCTTCCTCGACCGCATATTGGATCAACGGCTTGTCGACGACGGTCAGCATTTCCTTGGGCATCGACTTGGTCGCGGGCAGGAACCGCGTTCCCAGACCGGCCACCGGAAAAACGGCCTTGCGCACTTTCTTGATCGTCATGAAACCTCCCTGAACACGGACGGCATTACCCTGATTTTGCGCCGCAACATAGCGTAACGACGCGCCGATACGATTAGGATGTCCTTAAAAGCGACAGCATAGAATGCGATCCATGAACCCTTCACCGATCCCTGCACCGATTCTGGTCGTCTTTGGAACCCGGCCCGAAGCGATCAAGCTTTTCCCGGTGATCCGGGCCCTGGCTGCGACAGGCGCACCGGTCCGGACCTGCGTCACGGCCCAGCATCGCGGGATGCTGGACCAGGTGCTGGCGATCGCCGGGCTGACCCCCGACCATGACCTGGACCTGATGGAGCCGGGCCAGTCGCTCGACCGGCTGACCGCGCGGCTGCTGACGGGTCTGGGCGAGGTGATGGACGCGGTGCGGCCCGCCATGGTCGTCGTCCAGGGCGACACCGCCACCGCGATGACCGGGGCGCTGGCCGCCTATTACCGCAAGACTCCGGTCGCCCATGTCGAGGCGGGGCTCCGATCTGGCGATATCTATCAACCCTGGCCGGAGGAGGTGAACCGGCGGATCGTGGCCCCCATCGCCGCACTGCATTTCGCCCCCACCGAAACCGCGGCCGCCGCGCTGCGGGCCGAGGGGATCGATCCCGCGCGCGTGCATGTCACGGGCAACAGCGTGATCGACGCGCTGCATTGGACCCGCGACCGGATCGCCGCCGACCCGGCACTGGCGGCCGATCTCGACTCCGTGCTGGCGCGCATGGCGGGCAGGCGGATCGTCCTGGTGACGACCCACAGGCGCGAGAATTTCGGCGGCGGCATGGCCTCGATCGCGCGCGCGTTGCGCCGGATCGCCGAACGACCCGATATCGGCATCGTCTTTCCGATGCATCCCAACCCCAATGTGGCGCAGGTGATGGACGAGATACTGGGTGACCATCCCGCCATCGCCCGGATCGCGCCGCTCGACTATCCGCATTTCGTCCGGGCGCTCGACGCCGCCCATATCGTCCTGACCGACTCGGGCGGCGTGCAGGAGGAAGCCCCCGCCCTCGGCAAGCCTGTCCTCGTGATGCGCGAGACGACCGAGCGGCCCGAAGGCGTCGCGGCGGGCACCGCCCGGCTGATCGGCACGGACGAGGACCGGATCGCCGAGGAAGTCTTCGCGTTGCTGGACGACCCCGCCCGCCATGCCGCCATGGCGCGCGCCCATAACCCCTTCGGCACCGGCGACACCGCCGACCGGATCAGCAGGATCATTTGCGATGCCCTTGGACTCTGAACTTTCGGTCACGGTGATGGGCCTGGGCTATATCGGCCTGCCCACCGCCGCTGTGATCGCCCGCACCGGCGCGATGGTGACCGGCGTCGACGTCACCCCCTCCGTCGTGGAGACGATCAATTCGGGCCGTGTGCATATCGAGGAGGTCGATCTGGACGGCCTCGTCTCCGGCGTGGTCGCGCGCGGGAACCTGAAGGCTTCGCTGACCGTCGCGCCCGCCGACGTCTTCGTCATCGCCGTCCCCACCCCCTTCACCGAGGCGCGCCAGCCGGACATCACCTATGTCCTCGACGCCGCGCGCGCGGTCGCACCGGTCCTCAAGACCGGGGACACGCTGATCCTCGAATCGACGTCTCCAGTCGGCACCACCGAGCAGGTGCGCGACCTGATCGCGGATGCGCGTCCAGACCTTAAGATGCCTGGCCTCACCCGCGCGGGCGAGCAGGCCGACATCGCGATCGCCTATTGCCCCGAACGGGTGCTGCCGGGGCGGATCCTGGTCGAGCTGATCGACAATGACCGGGTGATCGGCGGCATCACGCCGCGTTGCGCACGCAAGGCGCTGACCTTCTACCGTCGCTTCGTGCGCGGGGCCTGCGTCACCACCACCGCGCGCGCGGCGGAAATGACCAAGCTGACCGAAAACGCCTTTCGCGACGTCAACATCGCCTTCGCCAACGAACTGAGCCTGGTGGCCGATACGCTGGGCGTCGATGTGTGGGAGGTCATCCGGCTGGCCAACCGCCATCCGCGCGTCAACATCCTGTCGCCCGGGCCGGGCGTCGGCGGGCACTGCATCGCGGTCGATCCCTGGTTCCTGGTCGCCGCAGACCCCGCCAACACGCCGCTCATCCGCACCGCGCGCGAGGTGAATGACGGCAAGACCGACCATGTCATCGCCCGCGCCGCCACGATGATCGAGGCCCAGCCCGACGGCCGCCCGGTCGCCTGTCTGGGCCTGGCGTTCAAGGCGAATATCGACGACTTCCGCGAAAGCCCCGCCCTGAAGGTCGCGACCGCGCTCGCCCGGCGATTCGGCGAGCGGGTTCGGATCGTCGAACCCTATGCCACGGCCCTGCCCCGCGCGTTCGACGGGACGGGCGCGACTCTGATCGACATCGACACCGCTTTGGAAACCTGCGAGGCGATGATCGTTCTGGTCGATCACGACCTGTTCCGATCGATTCCGCTGGAGGAGCGACGCGGCAAGACCGTCCTGGATACGCGCGGGCTCTGGCCCGACCAGGGCTGACCAGGGCTGATCCCCGCTTCGCATTGTATGGGGGATTGTGGGGACTGGGGTCCGGACCCACAAACGGCAACGGCCGTGACGCGTCCGCCGGCTGCGTCGCGAGGCTTGCAGGTAGCGCCGTTACCTGCTGCACCACGCTCTTTGCCGGGCGAATACGACAGGGCAATCACGGCCATTGCCGTTTATGGGTCCGGACCCTAAGGACAACCGCCTGTTGCGGACACCAAAACATCCATGCTTGCCAAGTTATTGAATCTTCGAAAGCGCGCACCCGATTTCGTGCCGGTCATGGATCCGGGCGTTCGGGTCTATGCGGTCGGCGACATTCATGGTCGCCTCGATCTGCTGGACCGGATTCTGGAACGGATCGACTCGGATCATGCCACGCGCGCGCCCGCACAGCGCCACATCATCTTTCTGGGCGACCTGATCGATCGCGGACCGGATTCGGCGGGCGTGGTGGAGCGCATCAGCCGCCTCGCCGCCGCCGACCGCCATGTCCATTGCCTGATGGGCAATCATGAGGAAATCCTGCTCCGCGCGATCGATGGCGACGACAAGGCGCTGCGCTTATTCTGCCGGATCGGCGGGCGGGAAACGATGATGAGCTATGGCGTGACGGCCCAGGATTATGAGCGGCTGGACTATGCCGAGGTTCATGAGCGGCTCAACGCGATCGTCCCCGCCGCGCATCAGCATTTCCTGTCCAACCTCAAGGAGATGATGATCATGGGCGACTATGCCTTCGTCCATGCGGGCGTTCGCCCCGGCATCCCGATCGCCGAGCAGAAGCTGGCCGAGACGCGCTGGATCCGCGACCCCTTCCTCGACCACCGCGCACCGATGGAAAAGATGGTGGTCCATGGCCACACCGTTGCCGAAGAGGCAGAGATTCTGCCGCATCGCATCGGGATCGATACCGGCGCCTATCAGAGCGACCGGCTGACCGCGCTTATGCTCGAAGGCTCGGAGCAGGTCATTTTCTCTACCTGAAGCCTATTTACCGAGGCGAAACGATTGCTGGGGCATTCCGTTTGACGGCAAAGCACAGTATAGCCGCTTAGCGGCGAAGTAATGTTGCATTGCCGCATCAGTGTGGGAGCATAACTGTCCCATACTCGTTGGTGGGCTTGCCATGTCCCGGTCTCCGTGCCATGGCCCTACCCGCATATCTTAAGGGAGTTCGACATGCGTCTTGGGAAGTTTCTCGTCGCCGCTGCCGCCGTTTCGATGACCGTCGCTCCGGCGATGGCTGCGAATCCGGCTGCCAGCCTCTCGGTTTCGAAGTCGGTTCGCGCTTCGGCCCCGACCGCCAAGAAGAACGGCCTGGCCGGCGGTGGCATCCTCGTTGCGGTTCTGGCGGCTGCTGCCGTCGTTGCCGGCATCGTCGTGGTCGCCGACTCGGACGACAACGCCGACAGCAACTAAGTTGCTTCAGCCTCACGGCTGAAAGGAATAGCGGCCTTCGGGCCGCTATTTTTTTGTGCCGTGAAGATCGTGTTGGCGGGAGAGGCGGGGTCGGTAGAACGCCCACGATAGCCTGCGACGCCCCCAAGCGACCTACAGCGTCGGTCGCCACATTTCTCTAGTCGTCGCCCCAGCGCAGGCTGGGGCCTTTCTCGGCTAGGAACGGAACCCGCCCAGACGCAAGGGGGCCGACGTCCGTTAGAACAGCGAAGAGATTGTTCGCGCGAAGACGCGGAGACGCGAAGGCGTAAGACTTTTCCTCAAGCGGCAGAACTATGTCTACGAAATCGAGCCGCTCGAGACGCCTTTGCATGAATTGCCGATGCTTGAAGGCATACAGAAGCGCAATCGCCTCCCGGTCCTCGCCGTCCCGCCCGAATGGCGGGAGCGCTCATTCCGAGAATGGATAGCTCCCAGCCTTCGCTGGGGTGACCTGCATCATCGCGGCTAACGCCTGGAAAAATCGCCTGGGCCAGTCCGCCATTCCGTCCCCCGCACCGCTCATAAGAAAATCGCCGGAGCCCCGTCAGGGACTCCGGCGATCTCGTTTCGATCCGGTTGGCCCCTGCGCGGAGCCGGTCGATCAACGGGGAGACGGCGCGCCGGGAACGCCGCCGGGAGCCCCACCAGGCATTCCGCCCATCATCGACTGTTGCGCCTGCATCTGCCGCAGCACCGCCTCGGGAATGAAGTCGAGCAGTTCGACATCGAACACCAGCGTCGAATTGGCCGGGATCTTGTCGTTCGCACGGTCGCCATAGCCGATCTTGGCAGGCAGCCAGAAACGGTACTTCGCGCCCTTGGGCATCAGCTTCAACGCCTCGGAGAAGCCGGGCAGCACGCCCGACAGCGGCATCGGCGTCGGCTGCTGCGACTTGTCGAAGACGGTGCCGTCGATCAGGCGACCGGTATAGTTGATCAGCGCCACGTCGCTGGCGGTGGGATGCGCACCGCCCTGCCCCGGCTCGATCACCTTGTACTGGAGACCCGAGGCCGTGGTGACGACGCCCGATCCACGCGATTCACGCAGCAGCGCGGCATCGCCCTGACGCGCCAGCAGCGCGGCGACGACGACGGCGGCGGCCACCGCAACCCATATCCAGACCAGATAGGAACGCCGGACGGGACGAAGGGGAACAGCGGTTACGGACATGCCTGCTTCTCGCTCTGTACGTGGGCGTTCGTCGGGGCCGTCACGATGCGACCCTCAAAGCGCTGGGGCACGATCCGCCAGAGCGAATCGGCCGACCGTCCGATCGGCGCCCCGCCCCCGCCGTTTCACGACTAAGGGGCGGAGCATAGCCGATCGAGTCGGTCTATTACCGTGCGCCGTCGCGCTCGGCGCGCTTGCGCTCCAGCTTGCGGGCGCGACGCACCGCCGCCGCACGCTCGCGAGCGCGCTTTTCCGACGGCTTTTCGTAGTGGCGACGGAGCTTCATTTCGCGATACACGCCTTCCCGCTGCAGCTTCTTCTTGAGCGCGCGAAGGGCCTGATCCACATTGTTGTCGCGAACGATGATCTGCATAAAAACGAATTGCTCCGGCAAAACAGGATAAAGCGGCCGCAGAATGCTGTGGCCGCAACGTTGGGCGCTCCTAGCAGCGCGGTCGGGCGAATACAACCCGCTGGATCGCAAATCGCTCCGGCCCGCGTCATTCGGCCAAGGATATGAATGATCTTGTCATGCTGCGGCCATGCGGCGGTGATGCGTCGCGCCCTATAGCGTCCCTCGTCCGGCCAACTCCCGTACGCCGGACACCCTGACATGTTCTCGGGGCCTTTCAGGCCTTGGAACGAAACAGGCGCGGTGCCTCCCCTGTCATCCGCGCCGGTCCCGGTCCGGCCTCCACCGGACCGGGGCCCCCTTTCGGGGCGAAGCCGACATGGCTAAGGCAAGCGCCATGACCGCGCCCGCCACCTCCACGATCCCGCTGACCCTGTATAACAGCCTGACCCGCGCCACGGAGACGTTCCGGCCGATCGATCCGGCCAATGTCCGCGTCTATTCCTGCGGCCCGACCGTCTACAACTACGCCCATATCGGCAATCTGCGCGCCTATGTCTTCACCGACACGCTGTCGCGGGTGCTGCGCTGGAAGGGCTGGCCGCTGACGCACATCATCAACATCACCGATGTCGGGCATCTGACCTCCGACGCGGATGCGGGCGATGACAAGATGGAGGCCGCCGCGAAGAAGAGCGGCCAGGATATCTGGGCGATCGCGGGCCATTATACGGCTGCCTTCAAACAGAATCTGAAGGACCTGGGCATCGCGGACCCGACCCGCTTTCCGCTGGCGACCGAGCATGTCCCGCAGATGATCGAGTTCGCCAAGGCGATCGAGGACAAGCACTGCTACCGCCTGCCCGACGGCCTGTATTTCGACGTGACGACCGTGCCCGATTACGGACGGCTCGCCCGCCATCACGACGATGAGGGCGAGAGCCGGATCGATCCCGTCGCGGGCAAGCGGCACCCCGCCGACTTCGCCATCTGGCGCGCCTCCGCACCCGGCGAGAATCGGCAGATGGAATGGGACAGCCCCTGGGGCCTCGGCGCGCCCGGCTGGCATCTGGAATGCTCGGTGATGAGCAAACAGTATCTGGGCGCGCAGTTCGATATCCACACCGGCGGCATCGACCACCGCGAAATCCATCACCCCAATGAGATCGCGCAGAACCAGGCGCATGGATGCACCGCCGATACCGGTGCGAACATCTGGATGCACAACAACTTCCTGGTCGACCGGACCGGCAAGATGTCCAAATCCTCGGGCGAGTTCCTGACGCTCCAGGCGCTGGTCGATCGCGGTTTCCACCCGCTGGCCTATCGCCTGATGTGCCTTCAGGCGCATTATCGCTCGGAAATGGAGTTCGGCTGGGACGGCCTGGCCGCCGCACAGGTCCGGCTGAAGCGACTCGTCCAGTCGGTCGAGGGTTTGCGCATCCGTGCCGATGCCCCGGAGAAGGGCGATGCGGCGCCCTATCGCGAGCGACTCGACGCCGCGCTGTCGGACGATCTGGCGACGCCCCGCGCGCTGCCGGTGCTGGACGAGATGCTGGGCGACAAGAAACTGTCCCCCGGGGTGCGGCTGGCGGCACTGGCCGATTTCGACGCGACGCTGGGCCTGCAACTGACGACGCTGACCCGTGCCGACCTGCGGACTCGCCCCGCCACCGCGACTTTGGACGAAGCGGCCATCGAGTCGCATCTGGCCGATCGCCGCGCCGCACGGGCGGACAAGGACTTCGCCCGGTCGGACGCGATTCGAGACACGCTGCTCGCCGCCGGGGTCGAGGTGATGGACGGCGACCCGCTCGGCTGGGACTGGAAGCCGGTACTGCCGGAGGGCTAAACCCTTCCGGCGTCAGCGCCGCCCGCGCGGGCTTCGCATCCTCAGGCCGATGAACAACACGGTCGGCCAGAACATCGTGTTGGCGATATCGCCCAGCGTGTCGGTCCAGCGCCAGGATCCGTAATGCAGCCGATCGAGTATCTCGTTCGCTGCCTCCGCCAACGCGACACAGGCGAGCGGTATCGGGGTGGCCAGCGACTTGCGGGTCAGGATTCGCGCCAGGAACAGCACCGCCATCCCCGCATGGACGTGCAACAGGCTGTCCGCCATGCCGGTTCCGTCGCCGATCCATTGGATGAAGTCGGCATAGCGTGCGGGAATATCCATGATCGCGCCCTTGCCGTGTGCGGGGCCAAGAGACAATCCCTCCATCCCCGCCTTTATTGCAGGGGAGCGGCGGCGCGATCGAGCAAGGGCGGGCGATAGGGGATGGGCGCCCCCGCCGGGATCGCCGCGATTTCTCCCGCGACCGCATCGGCCCGTGCGGAAGAGGACGGATGGGTCCGGCTGCGGAACAGGCCACCATCGACCTCACCGCCATGCTCGCGCCAGAAGCGGACGGCGTCCTGCGGATCATATCCCGCATTGCGCATCAGATGGACGCCGAGCAGATCGGCCTCGGTCTCGGTCTGGCGGAACAGCCGCCCGTTGCGGCCGAACTCGGACAGGATGCCCCGCTTCACTCCGGCCGCGTCCAGCCGATCGCGATGATGCAGGATATTGTGCGAGAATTCGTGCGAGACGACAACCGCGATCATCCGGTCGTCGAACCGTTCGAAAAAGCGCGATCCGATCTGCACGATGTCGCCATCCGCCGACGCCGACAGGCCGGGGCCGATCAGCATCTCGAAGCGGGAGCGGCATCCCGGCTGGGCCGCGATCGTCACCTCCCGCCGCTGGCCTTTTCGCAACAGGCTAAGGTGCAGGGGACGATCGGCGGGCTCGGCGGCGATCCGACGCTGCGCGGCGTCGCGGGTGGCAGTGCTGGCCTGGGTCGTCCCTGCCGGATCGAGGGACAGCGGCTTGCCGTCGACCGCCTCGATCGTATCGTTGGCAAGGACGCCCGCCCTGGCGGCGGCGCTCCCCGCGACGACCGCCTCGACCGCGACCGGTCCCTCAAAGCCGAACAGCGCGGGCAATTGCTTGCGCACCGCCGGATCATATTGATCGATGGCATGGACCACCAGACCAGGGGTCGGCGCGACATCGCGGCAGATGGCGGCATTGGCCGTCGCCAGCCGCCACGCGATCGTGGCCAGCCGCGCATCGGCATCGCGCATCGCCCCGAACAGCGCGGTATCGTCGCTCCGTTCGCCGGCGACCATCGACGCGACCGGCATGGTCGCGACCGCTTGGGGCGGCACCGAAAGCAGGAACGCGGACAGGGCGACGAACGCCGACGACAGGATGGGGACACGCGACATCGCGCTTTTGCTAGCCGCTCCGTCCGCCAACCGCAAAACCGATCGGCGCAATCGGCCACCGCTCGGCGCAAAGCGGTATCGTGCGCAACAAAGGGCGCGACTTGAGGGGCCCAAACGCCAACTTCATTGCGTCTCCCCACGATTCGGCGCATGGGCGATCGGATCGATAGCTAGAAGACGAAAGAGCAGGACCGCCATGGCCGCGAAATGGGCCCCCGATAGCTGGACGAGTGCCGAGGCGCGCCAGCTTCCCAACTATCCCGACCAGAATGCGCTGGACGCCGCGACGAAGACGCTGGCGACCTATCCTCCGCTGGTCTTTGCGGGCGAGGCGCGCAGCCTGACCGCGGAGCTGGCCGAGGTGGCGGCGGGCCGGGGTTTTCTGCTCCAGGGTGGCGATTGCGCCGAGAGCTTTGCCGAGCATAGCGCCAACAATATCCGCGACACCTTCCGCGTCATCCTCCAGATGGCGGTCGTCCTGACCTTCGCCTCCAAGCTGCCGGTGGTGAAGCTGGGCCGCATGGCGGGTCAGTTCGCCAAGCCGCGCTCGGCCGATACCGAGGTGATCGGCGGCGTCGAACTGCCCAGCTATCGTGGCGACAATGTCAACGACATCGCCTTCACCCCCGAGGCGCGCGTGCCCGATCCCCAGCGGATGCTGCGCTCCTATGCGCAGTCGGCGGCGACGCTCAATCTGCTCCGTGCGTTTGCACAAGGGGGCTATGCGAACCTGCACCAGGTGCATCGCTGGACCCACGACTTCATGGGCCGCAGCCCTTGGGCACAGAAATATGCCGAAACCGCCGACCGGATCGGCGAGGCGCTGGACTTCATGGCGGCGTGCGGCATCGACCCCGCCTCGGTCCCGCAACTGGCGCAGACCAGCTTCTACACCAGCCATGAGGCGCTGCTGCTCCCCTATGAGCAGGCGTTGACCCGGCAGGATTCGCTGACCGGCGATTGGTACGACACTTCGGCCCATTTCCTGTGGATCGGCGACCGCACCCGGTTCGAGGGCTCGTCGCACGTCGAGTTCCTGCGCGGCATCGGCAACCCGATCGGCGTGAAATGCGGCCCCAGCCTGGAGCCCGATGCGCTGTTGCGGATGCTCGACACGCTGAATCCGGGCCGGGTGCCGGGGCGGATGACGCTCATCACCCGCTATGGCCATGACAAGATCGAGGCGCACCTGCCCAAGCTGGTCCGCGCGGTCACGCGTGAGGGGCATCCGGTCGTCTGGTCGTGCGACCCGATGCACGGCAACACGATCAAGGCGGCGACCGGCTACAAGACCCGCCCCTTCGACCGTATCCTGGCCGAAGTGCGCGGCTTCTTCGCGGTTCACCGTGCGGAGGGCACGCATGCGGGCGGCATCCATGCCGAGATGACCGGCCAGAACGTGACCGAATGCACCGGCGGCGCGATCGACGTGACCGAACAGTCGCTGGCCGACCGCTACCACACGCACTGCGACCCGCGCCTGAATGCGGGCCAGAGCCTGGAACTCGCGTTCCTGCTGGCCGAAATGCTGAACGAGGAAATGGCGGAGCGTCGCAAGGACGCCGCCTGATCTGGCCGGAAGGGGCGGCGTGACGAACGGTCACCCCGCCCCTTCCACAATTATGTCGTTTTTGGTGGCGCGGCGCTTGACGCCCCACCCCACCCCCGCTAACAGCGCCCCTCCACCGCACACGGCCCCTTCGTCTAGCGGTCTAGGACGTCGCCCTCTCACGGCGAAAACACGGGTTCGATTCCCGTAGGGGTCACCAGCACCCGCCAGAATGGCGGATTTGCGCGGTTTAGGCGGTTTTCATGGACGCTTTACCCATCCTTGTGTACAAAGGATGCGTACAAAGTGATCCGTATGGCCACGCCTTTCAAAGATCCTCGCACCGGCATTTTCTACTTCCGACGGGTCGTCCCCGCCGCGCTCCGCCCGTTCTTCGATGGCGCGTCGAGCGAGTATAAGCGCACCCTCGAGACCCGCGATCCCAACGAAGCCCGTCAGCGCTACCACCCACATGCCGTGATCTATGAGCAGAAGCTTGCCGCGGCTCGTCGCACCTTGGCCAGCCAGCAACTCCGCTCGGCACGCGTGATGGTCGACGATTTTCTCGACGGACAGTCGGACGATCAACTCCGCGGCATGGCGCAAAAGCTCGCCGCGCTCGAGCTCGGGGCCTTCGAATATGCCAATGGCCTGACCGACCATGCGCCCGGTGCCCGCTACGACTTCGGCGTGCCGCCGGGCCTTGATGATCTTCGCGATCACGCAAGCCGAACCGCCATGCTGAATGCGGTGCCCGACTTCATGCCCCTGCCTTGGCTGGAGACGCTACAGCGCGTTGCCGCCCTCCCCACCCTCGATCCGATCGAGTGGTTGATCGCGGCGGTGGCCTCCGCAAACACCCTGGGCTGGCCGCTGGCGCCCGAACTCTATGAGGCAATTGGTCGCGCTTACCTCGACAGGCTCTGCGCCGCCTGCACCCTCAGCATCGATCCCGCACGAAGCCGTATCCTACCACCTTCGGTCCTTGTGGCGGGCTCCGGGACGGTCGTCCCCGCGCTATCCCCACCTTCGAACGAACCACAGCTGCCGACACCTCCAGCCAAGACGGTGCCGACGATCACCCAGGTCTATGAAGCGTGGGCTAAGTTCGAGCCGCGCGAGGCCAAACTCGTCGACGAGTGGCGAACCGCCGTGAATCGCTTTGCCCAGCTTCATGACGACCCACCCGTCGATCAGATCACGGCATCGATGGTACGAGCCTATCGCCGCACCTGCGCCGGACTTCCAAGCCGGGCAAAGAAAGAAGTTGCCGCCCTACCCCTGCTGGAACAGGTCGCACTTGCGGAAGCCGAGGGAATGCCCACGCTTTCGCCCGCGACCGTCAACAAGGCTTTGTCGGCCATAAGGGTGACCCTCGAACACGCGGTTGACGAACTGGAGGTCATCGACGGCAACGTCGCCAAGACCGTGAAGTCCATGCCCAAAAAGTCAGTGGAGGATGCACGCCTCCCCTTCGAGCCGGAGGATATGACCCGGATTTTCACCGCGCCCTTGCCTGAACGCAGCGGGGTGGCACCCCGAACGCTGTTCTGGATACTGATGCTCGCGCCATTCACCGGTTGCCGCCTCGACGAACTGGGCAAGCTGCGGCCGGGGAACATCAAGACCGACGATGGCATCCCATACATTGCCATCGAACCCGATCGGTTGCGCGTCCGCCAGGAGCAAGAGGGGCCAGCCAAGCGGATGAAGACCGCCAGCGCCAAGCGGGACATCCCGTTGCATTCGACGCTGCTTGAAGCGGGCTTCCTCGATATGGTGAGCGCGCGCCGCGCAGAAGGCGCGGAGTGGCTGTTTCCCGAACTCGAAGCCAATGCCTATGGCAGTCGGACACAGCGCCTGTCGCGCGTGCTGAACGATTTCCTCGATGCAATCGGCCTGTCCGATCCGGAACTGGTGTTCTACTCGTTTCGCCACACCGGGAAGCGCGCCGTGCGCGGCAAGGTTTTGAGAGAAATCGTCGATTTGCTCTTCGGCCATGCAGATGGATCCGTCAGCACGCTGTATGGGCGCGGCGCCGAAATGACGGTACTCCGCGACGCCGTAGAGAAGATCCAATACCCTTCTGTCGATTGGCAACCGGTGATCGCAAAGGGCCGAACAATGACATGAGGACCCGCGCGGCGAGCCAAACTTCACGTCGCTGCTATGATATGTATCCCGCCGTAATGGACGACGAGTAGCGGCGGCTACCGACCAACTCAGGCCGTTCCGATGCAGCCGCTCGAACGTCCCGTTACACTGAAACCGGTCCTTCGCCCATCGAACGGCTGCCGGTCGGCGACGCGCCCTTCCAAGTCGCTCAAGTGAGAAAATGGCGCGCATATGAGCGGTCCGTCCGCTTACGAACGGAGCTGTGACGAAGCCGCCATTCCCAATAGACATGCGGCGACCGCTTCTCCGAGAAATTTTTGAAACACATCGTTTAATCATCGACGCAGAATGAGCAACTCTGATGGAAAGCACTCTGGCAGACCCCAAGAGAAAATGGCACATAGCGGCCATCGCGGTGCCACTCGCCTTAATTCCTACGGCATGGCACGGCACGATATGGGCAAAACTGGGGGCGGTGTGACAAAATTATTGAAGGAGATTAGATTTGGCGAACCGGATGCGAACGTTGAATATATTAACTCGCTTCGTTCCAATACGAGTCCGCTGTATCTTCGAGCCTGGAGCAGGCCCGAGGTTCAGAACTACGATGATTTTGCCAATGGCCAGAAATTTATCATAACTGGGCACAAAGGTACTGGGAAAACAGCAATTTTGCGGCACATGGACCATACGGCCGTTCAAGGTGGCTATAAAACTGAGTTCATTGTCTTCAAAAATGAAATTTTACGCGAAGCTGAACTTCTACAAATTGACAATTCGGCGATGACCGGCTCGATAATTGAAGAAGATAATTTTAGAACCACCAAGTTTTATTATCATGCTATCAAAAGGGTTATGGTATCGCTGCTGGTCTCAAAGCTCAAAGCGAGCGACTCTTCGGCCGCTAACAATGGCGACGGAAAAGATCTGATAACTCGGCTGGTTGGCGTCGGCGGCAAGGAGGCTCTCCGGATTGCTTTTGACTCCATTCTTAACGTCGTACAGTCGGTCGATATCGATCTTGAAAAGGCAACGAAGGGCATTCTAAAAGTTGACCCTAGCCAATTAGTAAAGAAGGCAAACGACGATTTTCTAAATCAGGCAGTGCGCATGGCTAAAGCGCAAAGCGCAAAAATACGTATATTTTTCGACGAGATGCATTTTGCGTTTCGCGACAGGGATACTTTGCGGGCTGACGCTGCTCTCGTGCGGGATACCATTCTCGCAGCTCAATCTATCAACGAACGGTTTGCCGAAGAAGGCGTGGATGTCGTCATTTACTTGGCACTTCGTAGAGAATTTTTAGATCAGCCAGAAATTGCTCAAGCTGACATTGTGCATTCGGTCGAGTCCTACGGAGCGGTAGTATCTTGGGAGCACTATCCGTCGACAAAAGCCCACCCCATTTTCGACTTTATCACATTACGGTTCAAGGCGGCCATTGGTCCGAATTTTTCACGAACCGCTTTGCTGGACACCTATCTCCGGGATATCGATCCCGTTGATTTATTGAATTACACATGGGCAAAGCCAAGAGATATAGTCCGATTCTTCAAGGCCGCGCAAGCAGTTGATGGCAATACTGTAATTATTAGCCCTAATAAATATAAAACCATTATAAGAATTTACTCTGAACAGTCTTGGAGAGAGTGCAAGTCCGCGCTCGCGGCATTTATTCCCACTGAGGCAATGCCCTTGCTTGAGCGTGGCATTAAGCGCTTGGTGCCAACTCAATTAGATGGTAGCGCCAATCTAAAACTCGCGCAATTTCAACAATCGGTGCGACCGGCATTCCAAGCAGCACAAGAAGCTGGCGTCAAGTATGATTTGGATGACTTTACAGATGTATTGTATATGATGGGTGTTTTCTATTACAAATATACAGACAAGAATGGTCAGGCAATTTTCCAACAATATCATCGTGGCAATCGAAGCCCTGACCAAACAGGGGAAGTTCGCGTTCACCCCGCTATAGCTAAAGCACTTAGTTAGACAGAGCCAAACGGTCTGCTTTTCGATCTAACGTTCGCAGATGCACTGTCCGATGGCGAATTCGGGGCGGCTGCTGTCGCCCTGTGAGCGGCAGCTATCCCAGCTTCTACGCTCTGAAACCGACATTCGTCTATCGGCCCGCGTTGTGCGTTCGCCGACCGATCGTTGGAGCTCCGGGAATGGCGGGTGTTGGACATGCACCTGCCATTCTCGGCGATCAATGCGAACGGCGGGTTTGTCCCAACGGCGGCCGCCCCGGTGCCAGCTAATATAATGGAACGACGCCGTTGGGCACGACGGTGATAGCCACGTCCTCATACCCTATGCGGACGAGGCGGCATATTCGGACACGAAGGTAACAATTTTATTGGCAGGTGTCCGAATTCGCTGGTTCGTCCGTATAGGATGATAGACCTCGACCAAGGGTCGTCAGGCGGCCTGCGCCCACAGCGTGCACTGCGCGTCGTCATACTGGACGCCCGAGCGCGTGACCTGTCGGTCCAACCAGTCGCTGGCGCGTTCGATGCCCTCGCTCAGATCCTCGGCCGGCTTGCCGTCGATATGCACGATCTCGCGCGGTGCGAGCCGGAAATGCCCGCGGACATGAGCCTGCGGCAGGATCAGCCCCCGGTTGCCCGACTTCGACAGCCACAGGCGGCAGCCGCTCTGGATGTGGCAACGGCCATCGCGCGGCAGGAACATCGTGATCCCGGTCAGCGCCGGGTTCGGACGGTCGCGATATTCGAGGTGCAACACGTCGGCGTCGGTCTCGACCGCGTGACGGCCCATCTCGATCTTGTCCTCGATTTCCAGCGCATCACCGCCGGTGATGACGACGCCGGGCTTGAGCCGGCGGTTGCCGAGCAGCAGCTTGACGACGGCGCGGGTGACAGCGGCTTCGTAGGTCGTGGTGGTCATCATTCTATCTCCTTGTTTCATCCCCGCATCGGGGCCGTTCATCATGTCGTTCATCTCAACCCTGGTGCTCGGTTCGGCAGGCGCGCACGATCTGGGCGGCGGCGCACTCCAGCCCTGCAGCGCGGTCCCACAGGCAGTTCCAGGGCAGCCGGGTGCCGATCTCGACACCGTGGCGGCCGAGCTTCACCGACAGCCCCCCGCGCTCGGGCACCAGATGCAGGTCGCGGTCACGGTCGCGAAAGAAGGCGAGATCGGTAAGCAGCAGCGGGCCGGTGATCGAGCGCAGCGCGACGTCAACGCGGACCGGGTCGATGGTCTCCGGGTGGAAACCGTGCCGAATCAACAGCGTATCGCGACGGCGCGTGGCGGCACAGCGCAGCAGCGCCTGATCGAACATCGGCTCGGTGATGGGGGTCATCGCGATGATGACGTTATGGTCGAGGCATTCGACCGCACCGGGCAGGCCGGAGTTGCCGAAGAGCGGTGCGGGTTCGTCGCAACCGAGAGCTGCGAGGGCATAGTTCATCAGCGCGACCGAGGCGGTCGGCAAAACATCGTGGATCATGAGAGACATGGCGCCTTTGTGGACGTGCGTGATCCCCGGACCGGCTGGTCCGGATCAGGCCCCTTCGATTTTCATTTCTCGTCAGGGCTTCGCTCGGCCCCGGCCGATCTTCCCCTCTTCACGCGGCAGCGATCGCGGCCATCGCGGAAGATGACGTTGCCGATGACGGCGTAGCCCCAGCTATCGAGTGTCCGCGCGCTGTCCGCGATGGTACCCGCGCGGTGGATCGCGGCGGCTGGGCAATAGACTTCGGCCATGGCGGGCACCCAGCCGGCGATGCTGCCGGCGGGCTGGCGTTGCCACCATTGTCCGGCGATCAGGGCGGTCAGCAGCAATGCGGCGCTCAGGCGAAAGATGACGGGGAAGCGGCGGCGCTTCATTTTCTTTTCTCCAGCAGATTGTCGCTGCCGGAGAAGGTAAGCGTCTCGAAATACGCCAAATCGTACTGTCAGAATCGGCCCAACCTGCCGCATATTGCAGCAACCCGAACGTCATTCCTGCACGGCGGGACTTGGTTCGTTAACGGGTTCGGCCTACACTAACCCCGTTCGCCAGCAGGCGGACCGAGGCGTGACAACCTCGTCGGTAAGTAGCCGTAAGCCCGGCCCGAATCTCTTCGGCCGGGAAGCGGGCGTGCATGTCCAGGGCTCTTTCGGGGGCCTAAAGACGCTCGCGCCTGTCTTAC
This sequence comes from Sphingomonas sp. 2378, assembly GCF_038084995.1. Taxonomy (NCBI): domain Bacteria; kingdom Pseudomonadati; phylum Pseudomonadota; class Alphaproteobacteria; order Sphingomonadales; family Sphingomonadaceae; genus Sphingomonas; species Sphingomonas sp. 2378. The sequence continues at coordinate 4,780 of NZ_JAXCMJ010000008.1, read as the reverse complement.
CGCAGGTTGTCACCTCCCGGCTTTTGGGCCGGCATCGCCTCGTTTTCATATGGGGCGGTGCCGCCGGCTGGGGAAGCCAAGCACTGCCCGACACGGGGGTGCGTATGGTTGCGGGACATGGTCGCCACTGGCGGAAAGCGTTTCAAACATCATCGGTGATTTCGGCAGCCATGCTGCTCGCCGCCTGTGGCGGTGGAGGTGGTGGAGGCGTTAATTCGTCCGGATCAATCCCGACGCCTGCACCCACGCCGACGCCCAGCCCGACACCGACTCCATCCCCCACACCGACCCCACCGCCCAGCGCTGCCGATAGCGCCGAGTACAAGGCGTCCGCCGCTGTGGTCGGCGCGAAGGCCGCCTACGCCTATGACAAGGGCATAACCGGCAAGGGCGTGACCATCGCCGTCATCGACACCGGTATCGCCACCAGCAGCGTCGAGTTTGCCGGCCGCATCTCGCCCGACAGCAAGGCGTTCGAAAGCAGAATCGCGCGTTGCGCTACCTGTGCACCGGAGACGGTGACCTTCCCGCTCGACGATGTGCAGGGCCATGGCACCGAGGTCGCCTCGTTCGCGCTGGCAGCGAAAAATGGCACGGGCGTGCACGGCGTCGCCTATGAAGCGACGCTGCTCGCCCTCAAAATCGCCGCGCCCGATCTCGAGAACGTCACCGCCACATCGGTCATCAAGGAAGCCGATGGCGCCAATCCGTCGAATATCGCTCCCGCCATCACCTATGCGGTGGAGAAAGGCGCGTTTGTCATCTCGCTGAGCCTGAACGGCGAGGCAGCCGGTCACACGGCGACCGAACAACGCAACGCGATGGACGGCGTCGTCAAAGCCGACCGGCTGCTGGTACAGTCCGTCTCCAACTTCGTCGATGACAAGAGCGCCGCGCCCGGTACGATCACCCGCAACCTCGTCGGCGAAAAGCTGGAAAACAGGGACAGTTTCCTGTTCGGCATCCGCGTCGACAGCGCGCTGCGACCGCCTAGCGGCAATGGCCTGCCCGGCGATCTTGCAGACCGCACGCTGGCGGTGGTCGCGACGGACGTCAGCGTCGTCGGCAAGGACGGGCTCGCGGCGGATCATCCCGATCCACGAGCATGTCCTGACGCTCGGCTTCGAGCGCTACGTGAGCGCGCTGAAGGACGCGGGGAGCGAACTGCTGTTTCCGGATCTTCGCCCCAGCACCTTCGGCAAGCTGACCAAGGAAGCCAGGCACGTGCAACGATGATCGCATGGCGGCAGAGCTTCGCTGCCCAGATCAACGCCAGTGATTGGCGCGGGCGCCGGGACCAGATGAACGCCGCGCGCCGGATGTTCGGCATGCATTTCGCCACGATCGAGCGCGCGCTGATGGCGGCAACCGCGCCGGCAGTAGCCGCGCTCGATGCCGCTGCACGCTTCCCGTCCTACGACGCCTGGTGCGCCGGCGCGAGTGCTCCTTCTGTCCCGCAAGCTCTCGGCCTTGCGGTGCCGATGGTGGTCGCGTCCTCCGGAGACCATGCCGCTGCGGGCATTCCGGTCGCCGGCTATGCGTGGCACCGCGACGATGGGGCCTGCTTCTATCGCCGCATCAATCAGCCGGGACCAGCGTTCACCGACCATGGGCCGACGCTAGCGATCCACACGCTCCGGCGTGCCGATGTGGTCGCGGCGCTAAAGCTAGCGCAACGGAAATGGGGAACGGTCGAACTGATCGCAGGAAGTGATGCATTCCTGCGGATGGCGGTCGAGGTCGCAGACGAAGAGAAGATAATGCTCACCGGCAAACTCGCAACGCGCATCCGAGAAGAGATCGCGCTCGACGCTGCAAGATCCACCCCGCCCGCACAACCGGTACCTACAGCAACAATCGAAGCTGGCCCGGCATCAGTCAGCGCGGTGTCGTTGCCGGCAGCGACGACTATGTCCCAACCGCCCTCACCTGCCCCGCCGACCCTCGACGAAATGCGCGGTGAACACCCGGCGGTCGATGCATGGCTGGATGAATGGCGGCGTGATCCGAAGGCGATGGCAAAGCTGAGGCCGCTGGCCGCGAAAGCGTTCGCCGATACGAAGGCACGCAACCTGCTCGATCAGTGGGCTGCCGAAGGGCTGCAGGCGGCGATGCGGTTGCGGCAGCACGCAGGTGATCACGCGAAGAGGCTGGCGGCACAGGCGCAGGCACCCGGTCGAGGGCTGCAATTGCGGTGACCGGCACGGCGGTGTGCCACCGTCGCGCCGCTGCGCGATCAACCGGCGAGATGCGCCTTGCAAACGTCGCGGACGAGATCCTGCAGGACGCCGACACGCTCTGCGAGCACACCAGTCCCTCGCCGCTGACCTTCTAAGGCGGCGAGTAGCGCGAATCGACACCCGATCTGAGCCCCGATCGACACCACCGTGGACCAACGCGACGGGTGATCCTTATCTTGGTCCAGCACCATCCGCGCCGCGCGCACTCCTCCGGCGAAAAGTTGTTCGGCGTCCCGCCCTCATAGCCCCTTCCTCTCAGAAGTTGGAGCCTCCGACAAACCCGGCGCGGTTCAGTACGATCCAGGTTGCAGCCAAACAGCAACGTCGCTACCCGTCTTGCATGACTAATACAGCACATCTTCTGAAACGGACGGTTCAAGGGAGTTTGATCGCGCTGCTGGCTTGCGCCTCGATGGCGAACGCCGGAGCCAACGCCTCTCTGTCGGATATGACCGCAACCCTTCGCGAACAGCGCGTGGAGAGCGCGTCGGTTGCCGTGATCCGCGACGGACGTATCGTCTCGACGGGTGCCTGGGGTATGGCGGGGCCGAACCGGGCGGCGACCGTCGCCACGCCCTACAATCTCGCCTCGCTGACGAAGCCGCTCACGGCGGAGGTCATCCTGCGACTGGTATCGGCCGGCAAGCTGTCGCTCGACGAGCCGATGGATCGCTACTGGAGCGACCCCGACCTGTCGCGCGATCCCCGCCGGACGAAGCTCACGGTCCGCATGACGCTGAGTCATCGCACCGGGTTGCCGAACTGGCGCGATGCGAAGGGGCTGGCGTTCGATCATGATCCCGGCACGACCACCGGCTATTCGGGCGAGGGGTATCAATATGCCGCGCGCTACGCCGAGCGCCGCACCGGGCAGGCGTTCGAGACGCTGGCCGGCCGCTGGCTGTTCGCACCCGCCCACATGCGCGCCTCCGGGTATGTGTCGGCGCAAGGCGAGACGGCACCGATCGCGGTACCCTATGACGACGCAGGAATGCCGCTGCCCGTTGAGCGGGTCACGCGATACAACGCTGCCGATCTGGCCCACGCGACGGCGCGTGATTATGCGCGCTTCCTCATTGATGTCCGCAACGACCGGGGCCTGGTCGCGTACGTCGCTGCAGAGCGCAGCACATCGCAGGCCGACCTCACGCCTGAACTATGTGCCGGATCGAAAGCAGCCAGCTGTCCCCGCTGGACCGGCTTTGGCCTTGGCTGGCAGCTCCTCGGCTTTCCCGATGGCACGACGATGCTCCACACCGGTAAGGATGCTGGCGCCTTCACCTTCGCCGCGATCGATCGTGCGAGCGGCGACGGCATCGTCATCCTGACCAACAGCGACAACGGGTGGCGCGTCATCCTGCCCATCCTCGAACGCACTGGCACCGACCCGAAGCTGATTGCCTTCCTTCGCGGCCAGATGAATTGAAAGGACCGGGATCATGCTGACCGCCATTGCCGTTGCCGCAGCCCTTCTGGCGGCACCCGCGCCGTCTCCGGCCGATCCGTTGACGACCGAGATCGGCGCGCTCGATGCGAAGGTGTTCGACGCCTACAACCGCTGCGACCTGCCGACCTTCTCGAGCTATTTCGATCCGAAGGTCGCCTTCTACCACGACACCGGCGGCGCGACATTCGAACGTGACGCGATGGTGGAAGGCGTTCGCAAGTACATCTGCGGGAAGGTGAAGCGCGAGCTCATACGGGCGACGTTCCGCGTCTATCCGATCAAGGACTATGGCGCGATCGAGGAAGGCGAGCACCGCTTCTGCGACCTCGCGACGGGGCGCTGCGAAGGGATTGCCAAGTTCGTGATGGTCTGGGCGAAGCAAGATGGCGCCTGGCGGATTACCAGTGTCCTCAGCTACGGGCACCGCGCCGCGACGGCTGCCGAACAGCGGGACGCTGCCGGCAGATAGATCGTCGGCCATTTCTCAATTGGGATGGCATTTCGAGAATGCGGAGCGTTACGCGATTCCTGCGAGCGCCAGTCCAAAAATCGCCGTTGCCACCACGCCCAGCACGCTCCTGACATTGTGCAGCTTTCCCCACGACACCAGTAGCGCCCGGCTCGCCGGCCCGACTTCATCGGAGCGGATAACCTTGAGCTGCCGGTAGGTCGGCATGATCGCGAACAGGGTGAACGACCAGTTCGCAAGCAGCGTCAAGCTCCCCAAACTTCAGAAAAATTGCCAGATAGATAGCAGGCACCAATGCCAGCCACCCCTCTCGCAACAGCCAGACTGGACTGGATCGGAAGCGCCCTGTCGTAGCTTGGCTTCCACTGCGAAAGCAGGTGCCCGGCGCCAGTCGTAAGCCCGTCTGTCCATCCTATCAAGGTACAACGACCTGTCTGCCGCCCTCGTGGAAGCCGGCACTCAGGGCAGATCGCTCCGCGATTACCCCAATGTTTCGGGAGAAACCTTAATTCGGCCGCTCCTGTATAAGGATTCCTCTGCGAAACGGCTCATTTGTGACAGAGGATCTGGGCGAGGCTTTCGCTGCAGGGATCCGGTACGGGCCTTGGTCAGCTTTGGCTGGCC